>JAITOI010000234.1 GCA_031289995.1 Prevotellaceae bacterium
CTCGCAGGCGCTTAAGGCGCTCAAGGAGGAGGGCATCGAAACCATCCTTATCAACCCCAACATCGCCACCATCCAAACATCGGAAAACATTGCCGACAAGGTCTACTTCCTGCCCGTTACGCCGGAGTACGTGGAGGACGTCATTGCCCGCGAGCGTCCGCAGGGCATTCTGCTTGCCTTTGGTGGGCAAACGGCGCTCAACTGCGGCGTGAAGCTATTCCGAAGCGGCGTGCTCGAAAAGTACGACGTGCGCGTGCTGGGGACGCCCGTGCAGGCGATTATCGACACCGAAGACCGCGAGAAGTTTGTGCAGCGCCTCGACGAAATCGACGTAAAAACCATCAAGAGCGAGGCCGTTACCACCGTGCCGGACGCTAAGCGCGTGGCGAAAACGCTGGGCTATCCGGTCATCATCCGCGCCGCCTACACGCTGGGCGGGTTGGGTTCGGGCTTCTGCGACAACGAGGACGAGCTCGACCTGCTGGCGCAAAAAGCGTTCACCTACTCGCCGCAAATTCTCGTGGAGAAATCGCTCAAGGGCTGGAAGGAGGTGGAGTACGAGGTGGTGCGCGACTGCTACGACAACTGCATCACCGTGTGCAACATGGAAAACTTCGACCCGCTGGGCATCCACACCGGCGAAAGCATCGTGGTGGCGCCCTCGCAAACGCTCACCAACAGCGAGTACCACAAGCTGAGGCAGCTGGCCATCAAAATCATTCGGCACCTCGGCATCGTGGGCGAGTGCAACGTGCAGTACGCCCTCGACCCCAGCTCCGAGGACTACCGCGTCATCGAAGTCAACGCCCGCCTGTCGCGCTCGTCAGCGCTGGCCAGCAAGGCAACCGGCTACCCGCTGGCTTTTGTGGCCGCCAAGCTGGGCTTGGGCTACGGCCTGCACGAGCTCAAAAATTCCGTTACCAAAAGCACCACTGCCTGCTTCGAGCCGGCGCTCGACTACATCGTCTGCAAAATTCCCCGCTGGGACTTGGGCAAGTTCAAGGGCGTGAGCCGCGAGTTAGGCTCCAGCATGAAGTCCGTGGGCGAGGTGATGGCCATTGGCCGCACCTTCGAAGAGGCCGTGCAGAAAGGCCTGCGGATGATTGGGCAGGGCATGCACGGCTTTGTGGCCAACAAGGAATTTGCGGTGCAGGACATCGACAAGGCCTTGAGCCACCCCACCGACAAGCGCATTTTTGTCATCGCCAACGCGCTGCACAACGGCTACAGCGTGGACAACATTCACGAGCTGACAAAAATCGACTGCTGGTTTCTCGAAAAGCTGAAGGGCATTGTAGACCTCGAAAAGCAGCTGGAAACCTACGCCAGCATTGAGTCGCTGCCCCTCGACTTGCTGCGCGAGGCGAAGCAAAAAGGCTTCTCCGATTTTCAGCTGGCGCGAACTGTGCTCAAGGCCAACAGCGACGCCATCGAAGTTGCCCTGATGGGCGTGCGCCAGGTGCGCAAGCAGCGCGGCGTTACGCCCGTGGTGAAGCAAATCGACACGCTGGCGGCGGAGTATCCGGCCCAGACCAACTACCTCTACGTAACCTACAATGGCTGTGCGCACGATGTGGCCTTCGGACGGCAAGCCGGCGACGCGGAGGTGCCCGAAAGCGTTGTCGTGCTCGGCTCCGGCGCCTACCGCATCGGCAGCTCGGTGGAGTTCGACTGGTGCTCGGTGAACGCCAGCCACACCATACGCCAGCGCGGCTTCCGCTCCATCATGATCAACTACAACCCCGAAACCGTTTCGACCGACTACGACGAGTGCGACCGCCTCTACTTCGACGAGCTGACGCTGGAGCGCGTGCTCGACATCGTTGACCTCGAGCAGCCGCTGGGCGTGGTGGTGAGCGTGGGCGGGCAAATCCCCAACAACCTCGCCATGCGCCTGCACAGCTGCAGCGTGCCCATCCTCGGCACCAGCGCCCTCGACATTGACCGCGCCGAAGACCGCCACAAGTTCTCGTCCATGCTCGACGACATCGGCATCGACCAGCCGCGCTGGCGCGAGCTCAGCTCGATGAGCGACATCTACGAGTTCGTGGACGAGGTCGGATTCCCTGTGCTGGTACGCCCCTCCTACGTGCTCAGCGGCGCCGCCATGAACGTGGTGAGCAACCGCGACGAGCTGGAGTACTTCCTCACGCTGGCCACCAACGTGTCGAAGCAGCACCCCGTGGTGGTGAGCGAATTTATCGAAAACGCGAAGGAGATAGAGCTCGACGCCGTGGCGCAAAACGGCGAGGTGGTGGCCTACGCCATCTCGGAGCACGTGGAGTTTGCGGGCGTGCACTCGGGCGACGCCACGCTGGTATTTCCGGCGCAAAACATGTACGTCGAAACCATGCGCCGCATCAAGCGCATCGGGCGGCAGGTGGCGCGGGGGCTCAACATTTCGGGGCCGTTCAACATGCAGCTGCTCGCCAAAAACAACGACATCAAAGTCATCGAGTGCAACCTTCGCGCCTCGCGCAGCTTCCCGTTCGTGAGCAAGGTGCTGAAGATAAATCTCGTTGAGCTGGCCACGCGCATCATGCTCGGCGAGCAGGTGGAGCCGCCGCACAAGAGCGCCTTCGACCTCGACTACGTGGGCATCAAGGCGCCGCAATTTTCGTTCTCGCGCCTGCAGCAGGCCGACCCCGTGCTGGGCGTGGAGATGGCCTCAACCGGCGAGGTGGGCTGCATTGGCGACGACTTTTCGGAGGCCATCCTCAAGGCCATGCTCTCGGTGGGATACGCCATTCCGAAAAAAAATATCCTGCTCTCCACCGGCGATACGCGCTCGAAGGTGGACATGATTGCTGCCGCAAAAGCCTTGCAGGGCAACGGCTACAGCATCTACGCCACGAAGGGCACGGCCGACTTCCTGGCCGTGAACGGCATCAACGCCACCACCCTGCACTGGCCCGACCAGCCCCAGCAGCCCAACACGCTCACGTTTATCAAGGAAAACAAAATCGACTTGGTGGTCAACATCCCCAAAAACCTCTCGAAGGACGAGCTCAACAACGACTACCTCATCCGCCGCGGCGCGGTGGACTTCAACATCCCGCTCATCACCAACGCGCGGCTGGCCAGCGCATTTATTCTGGCCTTCTGCCGCCTGCGAAAGGAGGATTTGAAGATTAAGAGCTGGAATGAGTATTGAGGAATTTGAGGATTTGAAGATTTGAAGATTTGAAGATTTGTCCTGCCCAGCGCACGGGTGCAGGTCGTGCCCCGAATGAGGCCTATGCTCTGTGCGCAAGACACGCACGTTTCTACTTTTCTACCATACTGCCATCCCTCCGAGATTTCCCCGTTGAAACAAGGTTCTACATTGTTTTGGCTATCCCCGCAGGTTATACCTGAGAAAAAAAGAAGAATAATGTGGAAATCCCGTTAGGGATGGCAGTATGGTAGCAAGGCAGACCCGTCGCGGTCTTGCGCACAGAGCACAGGCCTCCTTCGGGGCACAACCTGCACCCGTGCGCACGCACTAATTCATATTAGAAGAAAAAGGTTTTCTCCCTGTCGGCAAAAAGGTATGGACTTGGCCGTCGCCAAGTCCGTACCTTTTGGGTGGAAAGGTATGGACTTGGCCGTCGCCAAGTCCATACCTTTTGGGCAAAAAGGTATGGACTTGGCCGTCGTCAAGTCCGTACCTTTTTGGGGAGGAGAAAGGTATATACCTGTCGGGTGTTTGAAACCTTGCAGGCAGAGCCTCTGAAAAAATGAGTCTAACACCCGTGCGCACGGCAGGACGCTTGGAGATGTTATCCATATCGCCATCGTGAATAGCACCTCAAAAAAAGATTTAGTTTGAAATCTGGCTGCAAAGGTAATGAAATTTTCGTGCCCGACAAAAAAAAGCATAAAAATTTTGCAGTTCAAAAAAAAAGC
>JAITOI010000245.1 GCA_031289995.1 Prevotellaceae bacterium
GGGCAACGACGACATCGAGGTCTTTAAGGACTGGGTTGTCGGAATGATAGCCTATCCGGAAGAGGCAATCATACTTAAAATTGAAGGCAGGATGGAGATGCAATTTGTGGTCAACGAAAAGGGCGAAGTTAAAGACGTGCAGGTTTACAAGTCTGCTCACCCACTCTTGGATAGGGAGGCTTTGAGGGTTGTGCGGCATTCGCCAAAGTGGACACCGGCTGTGATGTGCGGCAAGATAATGAGCGTGACGCAGAGATTCCCAATAGTATTTAAGCTGCCGCCTCCAGATGAGTATCGCCTATCACCAAACTGAGCTACTTGCCTAAGTCAGCGCTGAATCTTAAATCTTAAATTTTAAATCTTAAATTTTTCCTACCTTTGCCGCCAACAAAAATTCATCAACAATGAAAAAGACCATTTTTTCCCTGTGCGCCGCAGTCGGTATAGCTGGCATGGCGGTGGCACAAACACTATCGTTTACGCAGCCTCCGCTGCCCTACGCCTACGACGCGCTCGAACCCTACATCGACGCGCAGACCATGGAAATTCACTACTCGAAGCACCACGCTGCCTACACCAAAAATCTCAACGAGGCGCTGCAAAAGCTCGACAGGTCTGTGCCCGCAAGCATTGAAAAATTGCTGGCACAGATTTCGACCTACCCCACGGCGGTGCGCAACAATGCAGGCGGCTACTACAACCACAACCTCTACTGGTCAGTGATGGCGCCCAACGCAGGCGGCGAGCCTACAGCTAAGCTGGCGGTTGCCATTGCCCTCGACTTTGGCTCGATTGAGGATTTCAAAGCCGCATTTGAGCAGGCCGCAGCCTCGCGATTTGGTTCGGGATGGGCCTGGCTCGTATCCGCCAAAGGCAAGCTGAAGATAGTTTCTACGCCCAATCAGGACAACCCGCTGATGGACATTGCCGACACGAAAGGCGTACCGGTGTTGTGCATCGACGTGTGGGAACATGCCTACTACCTCAAGTACCAAAACCGGCGTGCCGACTACATCGCAGCGTTTTGGGAGGTGGTGAATTGGCAAAAAGTTGCCGAGCTGTACGAGCAATCTCTGTAGCCATGATGAGCTTTGAATTTGTGCGCTGTGCCGCCGCTGTGCCCGATGTGCGCGTTGCCGACTGTCCCCACAATGCTGTGGCCATCGCTGCGCTGGCGCAACAGGCGGAGGCCGAAGGCGTACAGCTGCTCTGCTTTCCCGAGCTGTGCATCACCGGCTACACCTGCGCCGATTTGTTTTTTCAGGAGCGTTTGCAGCGCGAAGCCACCAGCGCTCTCGACCACCTGCGGAGGCAAACAGAAAGCCTGAAAGTCGTTGCCGTTGTTGGCCTCCCGTTGCGCGTTGGCGCAAGGCTCTACAACGTGGCGGCGGTGTTGCAGGCTGGAAAAATTGTTGGTATAGTGCCAAAAATCAACCTGCCCAACGGCAATGAATTTTACGAAAAGCGCTGGTTTGCCTCGGGTGCAAGCTGCGCCGAAAGCGAGGTAGAGCTTGGCGGAAGCAGCATTCCGTTTGGCGTCGATTTGCTTTTTTCCGATGGCGATTTTACCTTCGGTATCGAGATTTGCGAAGACCTGTGGATGCCCATACCGCCCAGCTCGCAGCAGGCTTTGCACGGCGCAGAAATCATCCTCAACCCCTCGGCCAGCAACGAGCTGGTGGGTAAGCACGCCTACCGTATGCAGCTCATCGGGCAGCAGTCGGCGCGCTGCAACGCGGGCTACGTGTATGCCTCGGCGGGGCGCGGCGAATCGACCACCGATGTAGTGTTTACGGGCAATGCCGTGGTTGCCGAGAATGGAAAAATCCTTGCGCAGAGCGAACGTTTTGCTGCCACGCCGCAGCTCGTCGTGGCCGATGTGGACGTGGAGCGGCTGCGTGCCGACCGTATGCGCAACTCCAACTTTGCTCCGCTTGACGCCCAGCGCTACCGCGTGATATCGTTGCTGCGCATGGCTTGCGAGGCTAACGTCGGCTTGCGCCGAATCGTGCCCAAGCATCCGTTTGTGCCGCCTATCGAGCTGCACGATGAGAGCTGCCGCGAAATATTGTCCATACAGATTGGCGGCCTCGCCAAGCGTTGGCAGCACACGCAATCCGACTGCGTGGTGCTGGGCGTGTCGGGCGGCCTCGACTCGACGCTGGCGCTGCTCGTGTGCGCCTATGCGTGCGACGCGCTGGGCTTCGACCGCAGCCACGTTTTGGGCCTTACGATGCCCGGCTTTGGCACCACCAAGCGCACCCATCGCAACGCGCTCAGCCTAATGAAATCGCTGGGTGTAACCTGGCGCGACATTCCCATCGGCAAGGCCGTGATGCAGCACTTCAAGGACATTGGCCATAACCCCGATGTGCACGACGTTACCTACGAAAATTCGCAGGCTCGCGAGCGAACGCAAATCCTGATGGACATGGCCAACCAGCAGCGCGGGCTGGTGATTGGCACCGGCGACCTTTCGGAGCTGGCGCTGGGCTGGGCCACCTACAACGGCGACCAGATGTCGATGTACGGCGTGAACAGCGGCGTGCCCAAAACGCTGGTGCGAGCGCTGGTGGAGTTCGCCTCGCGCCAGCTCGACGAGGCCTCGAAAAATACCTTGCGCGACGTGCTCAACACGCCCGTCAGCCCAGAGCTGCTGCCGGCTGCGGCGGGTGGCGACATCGCGCAGCGAACCGAGGATATTGTTGGCCCATACGAGCTGCACGACTTCTTTCTGTACTACATGGTACGCTTCGGTTTCAGCCCCGAAAAAATTCTGTTTTTGGCCACGCAGGCCTTCAAAAACAGCTACGCCGACGCGGAAATTTCGCGCTGGCTGAAAGTGTTTTTGCGCCGCTTTTTTGCGCAGCAGTTCAAGCGCTCGTGCATGCCCGACGGACCCAAAGTTGGCTCCATCAACCTTTCGCCGCGCGGCGACTGGCGTATGCCCAGCGATGCGGTGGCTTGGACTTTGGATTGAAAAAAAATCATGCAGCTACCCGACCTCTACGACAAGGCGCTTGCCCTCGACCCGCTCTCGTGCGACGAGGCTTTACACCTCTACCAGCACGCGCCGCTGGCCGAGCTGATGCAGCTGGGCTACGCGCTGCGCCAGCGCCACGTGCCCGGCAGTGGCGTGAGCTGGCAGATTGACCGCAACGTCAACATCACCAACGTGTGCATTTCGGGCTGCAAGTTTTGCACCTTTCACCGCGGGCTGCACAGCGCGGAAAGCTACACCACCACCATCGACCAGTACGTGCAAAAAATCGAGGAGCTGTACGCTCACGGCGGCGACCAGCTGCTGCTGCAAGGTGGCCTGCATCCGCACTACGGATTGGACTTTTACGCCAGGCTTTTTCGCGAGCTGAAAAAACGCTTCCCCACGCTCAAGCTGCACGCGCTGGGGCCTCCGGAGGTGGCGCACATTGCGCAGCTCGAAAATTTGTCGTACCGAAAAACGCTCGAAAGCCTTGTCGATGCTGGGCTTGACAGCCTGCCAGGCGCCGGAGCCGAAATACTTTGCGACCGCGTGCGAAGCCTCCTATCGCCCGCCAAACCTGACGTGCAGGCATGGCTCGGCGTGATGCGCGAGGCTCACCAAATGGGATTGCTCACCTCGGCCACGATGATGTTTGGCCACATCGAAACGCTCGAAGAGCGCATACAGCACCTGCTGCTCATCCGCGACTTGCAGAGCCGCAAACCCGCCACAGCAGCCGGTTTCAAGGCCTTCATCTGCTGGCCTGCAAGCTTGGATAAGGTGCAGCATTTGCCCGTTTTTGCGAACGTGCAGCGCGTGTCGCCCGAGGAGTACATTCGCACCATCGCGATTAGCCGCGCGGTGCTGAGCAACGTACCCAACGTGCAAGCCTCGTGGCTCACCGTGGGCAAAAGCGTGGCGCAGCTTTGCTTGTGGGCGGGCGCCAACGATTTTGGCTCCATCCTGCTCGAAGAAAATGTCATCTCGTCGGCGGGCGAAAGCTACCGTTTCGACCGGCAAGGCATCACGGAGGCCATACGCGAGGCGGGATTTGAACCCTGGCTGCGCAACCAGCGGTATGAGAAAGTTTCGGCAGAAAATAGCTATTAACGAAATATAACTATAAAATCTTTGAAGATACGCTATAACATAAGCCTAATTCTCAGCCTTGCGTTTGGCTGTTTGGGTTTGATTTTATACCTTTGCGCTTTAATTTTGTCATCGTTGTGCAAACAAAAAATAATTGAGTAACACTATAAACTAAATAATAACAAGGGGTTTATGAAAATTCTTCCGTCCTCCTTTGGATTGTCTTCCATTGGGAAAAAGTTAATTATGAGCATCAGCGGCCTGTTCCTGATGGTCTTTTTGCTGCTGCATCTCGGCCTCAACATGGCGGCCATATTCTCGGAATCGGCCTACAACGCCGTGTGCGAGTTTATGAACACCAACCTCCTCATCCAGCTCATGGTGCCGGTGCTGGCGTTGGGTTTCGTGGTGCACATTTGCCTTGCGATTTACCTCTCGTGGTGCAACCTTTGGGCGAGGCCTGTGGGCTACGCCGTGGGCACCAAAACCAAAACCACCAGCTGGGCTGCCCAGAATATGCTGGTGCTCGGCCTCATCGTGATTGGCTTGCTGGCTGTGCATTTGAGCCACTTTTGGGCGAAGATGCAGCTGCAGGAATTTATTGGTGGGCACCCCGCCGAAAACCCCTACCTGCTGGTGAAAGAAACGTTTGAAAACCCAGTGTGGGCGCTGATTTACCTCG
>JAITOI010000037.1 GCA_031289995.1 Prevotellaceae bacterium
TACGAAGTGCGAGTTCAGCGAAGCTAATCCAGAGGAACAACAACGGCTGGATTGCTTCACCCTTCGGGCTCGCAATAACGACGAGCGGATGGAGGCAATCTGAAATCTGAAATTTACTACCTTTGCCCCACTAAAATTTTCTCCAAAAACAATGAAACCATCCCTCCTCCACCAATCCTTTCCCGTTGCCCGTCTACACTGCGCTGCGTGCGCACAGCGGGTGGAGCGCACGCTTGCTGCGCTTGCCGGCGTTGAGCGTGCGGCGGTAAACCTGGCTTCGGCAAGCGCTGCGGTGGACTACAATCCTCGGCTCGTGTCGCCCGCGCAAATGCGTCAGGCGGTGCAGGCGCAGGGCTACGATTTGCTCGTTGGCGACAGCGCGTCTGAGGCTTGGGAGGAGGCAAAAAATCGGGAGAGCAGCACGCTCAAAAGGCAAGCCCTGTGGGCGCTTGCGCTGTGCGTGCCGGTGGTGGTGGTCAGCATGTTTTTCATGCACGCGCCCTACGCCAACGAGCTAGCGTGGGCGCTGTCAACGCCGGTGGTTTTTGTGCTGGGGCGGCGCTTTTTTGCGGGCGCGTGGCGGCAGCTGCGGCACGGTGCGGCAAGCATGGACACGCTGGTGGCGCTAAGCACCGGCGTGGCTTACGTGTTCAGCGTGTTCAGCACGCTGCTGCCCGATTTTTGGCGTGCGCACGGCATCGAGCCGCACGTCTATTTTGAAGCATCGAGCGTCATCATCGCCTTCATTTTGCTGGGGCGATGGATGGAGCAAAAAGCTAAGAGCAGCGCGGCTTCGTCCATCCAAAAGCTGATGGGCTTGCAGCCGCAAACGGTAACGCTGGTGCGCTCCGACGGCAGCCACCACACCGTCAGCATCGGGCAAGTGGCGGCGGGCGAACGTTTGCTGGTGCGGCCTGGCGAGCGCATCGCAGCCGATGGCGTGGTGGTTGCCGGTAGCTCGTACGTGGACGAAAGCATGTTAAGCGGCGAGCCGCTGCCGGTGGCAAAAGGCGAGGGCGACCGCGCATTTGCCGGCACCATCAACCACAAAGGTAGCTTCGAGCTGATAGCCGAAAAGGTAGGCACAGCAACGGTTTTGGCGCAAATCATCCGGCTGGTGCAGGAGGCTCAGGGTAGCAAAGCACCCATCCAAAAGCTGGCGGACAAAATCACTGCCGTGTTTGTACCCGTGGTGCTGGGCCTTGCCGTTGCTGCGCTGGCGGCCTGGACGCTGCTGGGTGGCGCCGATGGTGTGGTGCGCGGGCTGCTTGCGCTGGTTACGGTGCTCATCATTGCCTGCCCCTGCGCCCTTGGATTGGCAACGCCTACGGCCATTATGGTGGGCGTGGGCAAGGCGGCGGAATGCGGAATTCTCATCAAGGATGCGGAGAGCCTCGAAGCCGCAAAGCGAGTAACGGCGGTGGTTTTCGACAAAACCGGCACCCTCACCGAGGGCAAGCCGAGCGTTACCTCCATCCGATGGCGACAAGGCGACAATCGCGCAAAACCTGTGCTGGTGGGCATTGAGCGCCTGTCGGAGCATCCGCTGGCGGAGGCTATTGTGGCGCATCTAAGCAGCGACGGCGACCAAAATAGCTGCCCGATTACGAGCTTTGAAACCCTTGTGGGGCGAGGCGCGAGGGGCATTTGCGAGGGCAAGGTTTACCTCGTTGGCAGCGAAAAATTGCTGCTCGAAAACAGCATCGCCATCGACGCTCAGCTACGCGAAGATGACCCTGCTTCGGCCTCACAAAGCCGCACCGTTGTTTGGTTTGCCGACGGCGAACAGGCGCTGGCACGCATCACCATTGCCGACAAGCTGAAGCCTACTTCGCCTGCGGCAGTGCAGCACTTGCAGGCAATGGGCATCACCTGCCACATCCTCACCGGCGACAGCGCCGGCGCCGCGCAAGACGTGGCACAGCAGGCAGGCATTGCGAGCTACCGCGCCGAAGCGCTACCGCAGGACAAGGTGGCGTACGTCAAGCAGCTGCAAGCCGAAGGGCAGATAGTGGCAATGGTGGGCGATGGCATCAACGACAGCGCCGCACTCGCGCAAGCCGACCTCAGCATTGCCATGGGGCAGGGCAGCGACATTGCGATGGACGCAGCTCAGGTAACCATTGTGTCGTCGGACTTGCGCAAGGTGGGCGAGGCGATAGACCTGTCGCAGCAAACGGTGCGCGTCATCCGGCAGAATTTATTTTGGGCGTTTTTCTACAACGTTGTCGGCATTCCTGTGGCGGCTGGCGTGCTGTTTCCGCTCTGCGGATTTTTGCTCAACCCCATGCTGGCGGGCGCGGCGATGGCGCTGAGTAGCGTGAGTGTGGTTTGCAATAGCTTGCGGTTGAAGATTTGAAGTTGCTCATTGCGAGCAAATTTTCGTACCTTTGCGCCGCAATTTTCAACCTCAAATTATCAACCAAAGATGATGACATCACAACAAATCCGACAAGCCTTTTTGGATTTTTTTCAGTCGAAGGAGCACGCCATTGTGCCCTCGGCGCCAATGGTGGTCAAGAACGACCCCACGCTCATGTTCACCAACGCGGGCATGAACCAGTTTAAGGATTTCTTTTTGGGCAACGCCAAGCCCGCGCACAGGCGCATTGCCGACACGCAAAAATGCCTCCGCGTGAGCGGCAAGCACAACGACCTCGAAGAGGTGGGGCACGACACCTACCACCACACGATGTTCGAAATGCTCGGCAACTGGAGCTTTGGCGACTACTTCAAGCGCGATGCCATTGTGTGGGCATGGGAGCTGCTCACCGAGGTTTACAGCGTCGACAAGGGGCGCATGTACGCTACCGTTTTCGAGGGAGATGCCGATGCCGGCGTTGAGCCAGACAAGGAAGCATGGGACTTGTGGAAAAAATTCCTGCCCGAAGACCACATCATTTACGGCAACAAAAAAGACAATTTTTGGGAGATGGGCGACACCGGACCATGCGGCCCCTGCTCCGAAATTCACGTGGATATGCGCCCTGACGCCGACCGCGCCAAGGTTGACGGCGCAACGCTTGTCAACAAAGGGCTGCCCACCGTCATCGAAATTTGGAATCTCGTGTTCATGCAGTTCAACCGCAAAGCCAACGGCAGCCTCGAACCGCTGCCCGCACAGCACGTGGACACGGGCATGGGTTTCGAGCGCCTCTGCATGATTTTGCAGGGCAAAATGAGCAACTACGACACCGATGTGTTCACGCCCATCATCGCAAAAATTGCCGAGCTGAGCGGCAAGCCTTACGGCAGCAATCCCAAGTGCGACGTGGCCATGCGCGTGATTGCCGACCACCTTCGCGCCGTGTCGTTTTCCATTGCCGACGGGCAGCTGCCCGCCAACGCCAAGGCGGGCTATGTCATTCGCCGCATCCTGCGCCGCGCCGTGCGCTACGGCTTCACTTTCCTCGACTTCAAGGAGCCTTTTATCTGCCGCCTTGTGCCCACGCTGGTGGGGCAAATGGGCAGCGTTTTTCCAGAGCTTACTGCGCAGCAATCGCTCGTCGAAAAGGTGATTGAGGAGGAGGAAAATGCCTTCCTCAAGACTCTCGAAGTGGGCATAAAATTGCTGGATGCGGAGATAACAAAGCTAACAGCAGCGCGGGTTTCCGTCATCGACGGTCGCACCGCGTTTGTGCTCTACGACACCTACGGATTTCCCTACGACCTGACCGAATTGATGGCTCGCGAAAAAGGTTTTTCGGTTGACCATAAAAAATTCGAGGAGGCGCTCGGCGAACAAAAAGACCGCAGCCGCCACGCCGCAGCCGTGGAAACCGGCGACTGGATTAGCCTCCGCGAGGGCGAGAGCAGCTTCGTGGGCTACGACATGCAGGAGTGCGACACGCAAATTATTCGCTACCGCAAGGTGAAAAGCAAGGGCAAGGAGCACTACCAAATTGTGCTCGCCGCCACGCCATTCTACGGCGAGAGCGGCGGTCAGGTGGGCGACGTGGGCTACCTTGATTGCGGCAGCGAGCGCATCCCTGTGCTCGGAACGCAGAAGGAAAACAACCTCACCGTGCACCTCACCGACCAGCTGCCAAGCCAAGCTGACGCTACGATTCGTGCCGTGGTGAATGCGGAAAATCGCACCGCCATCGCCAACAACCACTCGGCAACGCACCTCATGCACTACGCGCTGCGCGAGGTGCTGGGCAAGCACGTGGAGCAAAAAGGTTCGATGGTTTCGTCCGACGGATTGCGCTTCGATTTTTCGCATTTCCAGAAGGTGAGCGACGACGAAATGATGCGCGTGGAGCAGCTCGTGAACCGCCTCATCCGCAAAAATTCGCCGCTCAACGAGCGCCGCGCCATTCCCGTGGACGAGGCGCGAAAGCTGGGCGCGATGGCGCTCTTCGGCGAGAAGTACGGCGACCGCGTGCGCGTCATTCAGCTGGGCGATTCGGTGGAGCTCTGCGGCGGTACGCACGTGGCCGCCACGGGGCAAATCGGCTTCTTCAAAATCGTGTCCGAAAGCGCCGTGTCTGCCGGCGTTCGCCGCATTGAGGCAAGCACCGGCGAGGGTGTAGAAAAAATGATTTACCACGCTCTGGGGATGCTGCGCGAGGCGGCGGCGTTCTTCAACAACACGCCCGACATCAAGGCTGCCATCAAGCGCACGCTCGCCGAAAATGCCGAGCTGCAAAAGCAGCTGACGGGCTTCATGCGCGAGCAGATTGCGAGCCTCAAAACCACTCTGCTTTCGCGAGCCGAGCAGCGGCAAGGCTTCCGGCTGGTAACGCTGCAAAAAGACCTCCCGCCCGACGCGGTGAAGGAGCTTGCCATGCAGCTGCGAAGCGAGGCTGACATTGCGTTTGCGGCAGCCTACGTGCACGGCGGTAAGCCCATGCTGGCGCTCGCCCTCGGCGACAATTTGGTGCAGCGCGGCATGAGCGCTGCAACGCTAGTGCGCGAGGCCGCCAAGCACATGGGCGGAAGCGGCGGCGGACAGCCGTTTTTTGCCACCGCCGGAGGCAAAAATGTGGACGATTTGCAGGCCGCTTTGCAGGTGTTGAAGGGACTTTGCGACGGGTAGCAAGCGAAAAAATGCCATTTTTTACGATGCTAAAAGGCTTGATTGCAAGGCACTTTGCTTACACTTCAGTTGCCGTTAACGTTTTTTAGTGTCGAACGAAGTTGGAAGTTCGGAAAAAAGCACTACCTTTGTACCGTGCTTCCAAAAGCACAGTAGAGTTTTTTCATAGGTTAAGTTTTAGGTTAGACGGCCCCCTCTCGAGTAGAGGGGGCTTTTTTTTGCGTGCTACGAAAAAAATCCGTACCTTCGCGGCGCTAAATTTGACAACAACTTTGGACACAACAAACACTCGCAATAGCGCACCAATTCTACGATTTAGAAAAGTGCACAACGCAACGAAACGCAACAAACAATTCAACAGCTCAACAGCTCAACAAAAAATTATGCCTACCATCACTTCCGATAATACCATGCTCTACACCCGTGGCTGCTGCTGCAAAAAGTTGGCTTCGGGTGAGCTCGCGGCGCGACAAGTAGAGTCGTGCCAAAAGCTGGCCACCCACGACTGGCTGGCCGGAATGCACAACGCCTCGCTGCCCGCCGACTTGGTAGAGGTGCGCTTCAAAAACACCCGCAAAGGCTACTACAAAAACGTCAACGAAATCATCCTGCAAAAGGGCGACATTGTGGCCGTGGAAGCCGCGCCGGGGCACGACATCGGCATCGTGTCGCTCACCGGCGACGTGGTGCCCCTGCAGATGATGCGCAACGGCAGCTCGCCCGCACGCTACGAGTTCAAAAAAGTTTACCGCAAGGTGAAGAGCGGCGACATCGAAAAGTGGAACGAAGCCATCGCGCTCGAGCACCCCTTCATGATTCGCTCGCGCCACATTGCGTCTGACTTGCAGCTCAAGATGAAGATTGGCGACGTGGAGGTGCAGGGCGATAAAACCAAGGCCATTTTCTACTACATTGCCGACGAGCGCGTGGACTTTCGCGAGCTGATAAAGGTGATGGCCGATGAGTTTCGTTTGCGCATTGAGATGCGGCAAATCGGCGCACGCCAGGAGGCGGGGCGCATTGGCGGCATCGGCACCTGCGGACGCGAGCTGTGCTGCGCCAAGTGGCAGTGCAGCTTTGCATCGGTGTCGACGATGTCGGCGCGACATCAGGACATCGCCATCAACCAGCAGAAGCTGGCAGGGCAATGCGGCAAGCTCAAGTGCTGCCTCAACTACGAGGTGGCGTGCTACATCGACGCGCAAAAAGATTTTCCGAAAAACTTCGACACGCTCGAGCTCGCCGACGGCACCGCCTACTACCACAAAATGGATATTTTTAAGCGCATCATGTGGTACAACTTCGACAAAGGTTCGATGGAAAACCTCGTGGCAGTGCCGGTTGACCGCGTGAAAGAAATTTTGGAAATCAACAAAAATGGTGGTCGTGCCGACGCGCTGTTGAGCGGCAAATACCTGCCCAAAGAAGTGGTGGAGGAGTCGCCGGAATTTACCAGCGATGCGGGCACCGACAGCATCACCCGCTTTGACCGCCCGCGCTACAACAACAGGCATGGCGTTCGCAGCAACGACGGCTATCGTCGCAGCAGCAGCAATGGCGGCAGCAACCGACAGGGCACACCAGCTCATCCGCACAGCGGCGGCAACCCGCAGGCTGCGCCGCGCAGCAACCGTCCGTACGACAACAATCGTCCGCAGGATAGCAACCGTCCGCACGACAACAACCGTCCGCACGACAGCAACCGTTCGCACGACAACAGCCGCCCTCCACGCGACAACAACAGCAGCAATCGTCCACTCCGCAAAGGCGGCGAAAATCCTAAACAGCCATGACCAAAAACGTAGTACCCGTGCTGCTTGGCATGGCGCTGTGCCTTGCCTCCGCGTGCGACAACACCCGCGTTTACGAGCGCTACAAAGACTTCTCCACCGAAGGCTGGCACAAGGATAGCCTCGCCGTGTTTGAGGTTAGCGTGGACGATACGCTTGGCCTCAACAACGTTTACATCAACCTGCGCAACACCAGCAGCTACCCGTTTTGCAACATCTACCTGTTTGTTACAGCCCGCTCACCGCAAGGCGCGGCGATGAGCGACACGGTGGAGTACATGCTCTCCGACGACTACGGACGCTGGCTGGGCAAGGGCTTTTCGAAGTACATCGACAACCGGCTCATCTTCCGAAAGCAGGTGCAGTTTCCGCGCCGCGGCATCTACCAATTCGAGATACAGCAAGGGATGCGCATGGACGTGCTGCCGCAGGTATCCAACGTTGGCCTGCGCATTGAGAAGGAGAGCTGACGCTAAAAAAATCATTGACATGGGAAAAAATAAGATTGCGCGATTTCGCGAAAACGAAAGCTTTGCGCTGCTGCATCAGCCTGCATTTGCCGACTTGTTTCGCGGCAGCTTTGCGCTGAAAGGATGCTGGCACTCCAGCTTTTTTGGCAACCACCATCCCATCGTACTCGAGCTGGGCTGCGGGCGCGGTGAGTACACGGTGGAGCTGGCAAAAATGTTTCCGCAAAAAAACTTTATCGGCATCGACATCAAAGGCGCACGGCTGTGGCGCGGTGCGAAGACTGCCACCGAAGCTGCCATGCGCAACGTGGCGTTTGTGCGCACCAAGGTGGATGTGTTCACGTCGCTGTTTGCCCCGCAGGAGGTGAGCGAAATTTGGCTCACCTTTCCTGACCCGCAGCCCAGCCGTCCGCGCAAGCGGCTCTGCTCGCCACTCTTCCTGAACCGCTACGCGCGGGCGCTCGTGCCCAACGGTCTGGTGCACCTCAAAACCGATAGCCAAATGCTGCACGAGTACGCCAAGGCTGTGCTGGCGGCACACGGCGTTGCGCCCATTGCGGCCACCGCAGACCTTTACGCAAACGGCGGCGACGGCGTACTCGGCATTCAAACCGCGTACGAAAAAATTTTC
>JAITOI010000043.1 GCA_031289995.1 Prevotellaceae bacterium
GACTCACCCCGTTTTTTTGAATGGTATCTGGCTCCATTGTGCTGCTGCTGTTTGCACCCGCACTACTGATTTGCTTGTAACCTTGATGCATGGTATTTTTTTTTATGTCGTTGATAAAAATTAAACAATCTCTCTTTTTAAGCTATTTTTTACTGTTCTTCTTAGGGCTTCGCAGGTATCGCATTTTTGGGGAAATAGCTGCAATTCTGTTTCATATATTGTGGCGGTTTTCCCGTCGTCCTGTTTTTGTTTTTTTGGCAAATAAAAAAGCGCGATTCTTAAAATATCCGCTTGTTAAGGTATTTGACGAGACCCGATTATACAAATAAGTTAAGTTCACGCTTTCACACGTGAACATTAAACTTATCCTTCATAATTTCAAATCGTCAAATTTTTAACAAAAAAGATAAAAGCCTAATGCTTTTCTTATAGTGTGCCTATTAGCACATCGTTTTTCTTTACGTCATGGTTAAAAACATAAATAATATTCGTTAGTTTTTTTTATTTTATTTCACAATGGCCTGGAGGATTTTTTAATATTTCAGACTTGCTCAGCGTAACAAGACCACGATCAGCTCTGATGCTACGTAAGTCTACGGTACCATCATCATTGATTTTCGCAATCATGTACGCCCCATCGTTTGTGTATGCCACGTCTCCCACATGCCATTTACCGTGATTAGGTGGAAGTGTTTTGTACTGCGCCAGGTACTCCGCAGCCAAGTCCGGCAAGCTATCAGGCGTTGCAGGCTCTACGTTTTTCGTTTTTTCCATGATGTAAAATTGTTTGAAATTTGGCTGCAAAGGTAATGAAATTTTCTTGCCTGACAAAAAAAAGCATAAAAATTTTGCAGTTCAAAAAAAAAGCATTACCTTTGCCGCCGTTTTCAGACTTCGGGGTGTAGCTCAGCCCGGTTAGAGTACGCGTCTGGGGGGCGTGTGGCCGCTAGTTCGAATCTAGTCACCCCGACTGAAAAAATGCGAGGCTGCTTTCAAAAAGAAAGCAGCCTCGCTTCGTTGCTGTCATTGGGTTTGCGCGTTGCGTGTGGCGTAGTCGCACGTCGCATATCGCACAGTCGCACGTCGCTTATTCCAGCTCGTGTATCACCAATCCGCTGCGCAATTTAGGCTCGAACCACGTAGTCTTTGGCGGCATAATGTTGCCGGTGTCGGCAATGTTGATGAGCTGCCGCATCGACACGGGGTAGAGCGCAAAGGCGACGGCCATTTCGCCGCTGTCCACGCGCTTTTTGAGCTCGCCCAGCCCGCGAATGCCGCCCACAAAGTCGATGCGCTTGTCGGTGCGCAGGTCTTTGATGTCAAAAATTTTGTCGAGCGCCAGCGTGCTGAGCACGGTAACGTCGAGCACGCCAATGGGGTCGGCATCGTTGTAGGTGCCGGCCTTGGCGGTGAGCGAGTACCAGCGTCCTGCGAGGTACATCGCGAAGTTGTGCAGCGCGCACGGGCGGTACTCATCCGCGCCCTTGTCCTCCACCACAAACGACTCGCTGAGCCGTTGCAGCAGCAGCGATGGCGTGAGGCCGTTGAGGTCTTTGAGCACGCGGTTGTAGTCCATGATGGCGAGCTGAGTGTCGGGAAAAATTACGGCCAAAAAGTAGCAGTATTCCTCGCTGCCGGTGTGGTGCGGGTTGGCGCTTTTCTTCTCCTGCCCAACCCTTGCTGCGGCGGCTGTGCGGTGGTGTCCGTCGGCCACGTAGAGCGCGGGAATGGCTGCAAAAATTTGGGTGATGCGAGCGATTGTTAGCTCGTCGTCAATCACCCAAAACTGATGGCCAAAGCCGTCTGCAGCCACAAAATCATACTCCGGTTTTTGCGTTGCGATGCCTGCCACAATTGCGTCCATTTCGGGCACAGCGGGGTAGGCAAAAAAGACAGGCTCTACGTTTGCGTTTTGCATGCGCACGTGCACCATGCGGTCGTCTTCCTTTTCCTTGCGCGTTAGCTCGTGCTTTTTGATGATGCCGTTGAGGTAGTCGTCGAAGTGGCAGCACGCCACCAGGCCATACTGGGTGCGGCTTCCCATCGTTTGGGCGTACACGTAGTAGCGCTCTTTTGTGTCCTTCACCAGCCATCCGTTGCTGCGCCATTTCGAGAAATTTTCCACCGCCTTGTCGTACACTTTTTGCTCGTGCTCGTCGGCAATAGGCGTGAAGTCTATTTCGGGCTTGATGATGTGCAGCAGCGATTTTTCGCTGGCTTCAGCCTTCGCTTCCTGCGAGCTGAGCACGTCGTATGGACGCGAGGCAAGCTCGGCTGCTATTGACTTTGGGGGACGTATGCCCGCGAAAGGTTTTATCCTAACCATGATGAAATTTGCGCCACAAAATTGTTCTACCTATCCCTTCTTCTGGAGTCGCCATGGTCGTGGTGTCCGCCACGGTCTCCACCGCGACCACCACCACCACGGCTGTCGTGCCTGCCGCCGCCACCACCGCGGCGGTCGCCATCGCGACGGTCGGAGCGTTCGGGGCGTGGCCGGCGTTCGGGTTCAACCCAGCCTTCGGGTTTGTTGAGCAGCGGACGGCGCGACAGGCGCAGCTTTCCGCCGCGCTCAAAGTCGATGAGCTGCACGTCGAGTTCGTCGCCCTCGTGAACGACATCTTCAACGCTGTTGATGCGCTCGTACGCCATTTCGGAGATGTGCAGCAGCCCTTCCTTGCCGGGCAAAATTTCTATAAACGCGCCGTAGTCCATAATGGACGTAACTTTGCCGTGGTACACCGTGCCGACTTCGGGCACTGCCACAATCGCCTTGATGCGCGCCATTGCCGCGTCAATGCTGGCTTTGTCGACGGCGAACACGTCCACGTAGCCGTGCTTTTCGTCTTCGGTGATGGTGATGGTGGTGCCGGTGGACTTCTGCAGTTCCTGGATGATTTTTCCACCCGGCCCAATAACGGCGCCGATAAATTCGGTGTCAATCACCAGCTGTTCGAGGCGTGGCACGTGCGGTTTGAGGTCGGCACGCGGCTCGCTGATGGTCTTCGCCATCTCGCCAAGAATGTGTATCCGTCCCTGCTTAGCTTGCTCAAGCGCCCTTTCGAGCACCTCGTAGGTAAGTCCGTCAACCTTAATGTCCATCTGGGTTGCGGTGATACCGTCGTGCGTTCCGGTAACCTTAAAGTCCATGTCGCCGAGGTGGTCTTCGTCGCCGAGGATGTCGGAGAGAATGGCAAATTTGGTGCAGTGGTTTTCGCTAATCAGCCCCATTGCGATGCCCGACACGGGCTTCTTGAGCTGAATGCCGGCGTCCATCAGGGCAAGGGTTCCGGCGCATACGGTGGCCATCGATGACGAGCCGTTCGACTCGAGAATGTCCGACACTACGCGCACGGCGTAAGGATTTTCTTGTCCCTGCGGCACCTGATTTTTGAGGGCGCGATGCGCAAGATTGCCGTGGCCAATTTCGCGCCGGCCTGTGCCGCGCTGAGGTCTGGCCTCGCCGGTGGCGAAGGGCGGGAAGTTGTAGTGCAGCACAAACTGCTCTTCGCCCTGCACCAGCACGTCGTCAATTTCTTTTTGGTCCATCTTGGTGCCCAGCGTAACGGTGGTGAGCGATTGCGTTTCGCCGCGCGTAAAAATGGCTGATCCGTGCGCCGCGGGCAGGTAGTCAATCTCGCTCCAGATGGGGCGTATTTCGTCGGTTTTGCGGCCATCCAAGCGCAAGCCTTCGTCGAGAATCATGTTGCGCATCGCCTTCTTCAGCACGTGGTCGTGGTAGTAGCGCTTCACCAGCTTGGCCTTGCTTGCCTTGGTTTCGTCGTCGGGCAGCGTGGCGATAAATTCTTCCTCCACCTGCGCAAACAGCGCGCTGCGCTCGTGCTTTGCGGTTAGCTGCTTGGCCGCCTCGTAGGCCTTGGTGTAGCAAGCTTCTTCCACCTGCTTGCGCAGCTCTTCGTCGTTCTCTTCGTGGCAGTAGGTGCGCTTCACCTGCTTGCCTACCTCAGCTTCGAGCTCCTTCTGCAGGCGGCAGTGCTTCTTGATTTCTTCGTGCGCAAACTTGATGGCGTCGAGCATTTCTTTTTCCGACACCTCTTTCATTTCGCCTTCCACCATCAAAATATCCTGCTCGGTGGCGCCCACCATAATTTCGATGTCGGCCTGCTCAAGCTCCTTAAACGTAGGATTGATGCGGAATGCGCCGTCGATGCGGGCAACGCGCACTTCCGAAATTGGCCCACCGAAGGGGATGTCCGAAACCGCCATTGCGGCTGATGCAGCAAGGCCTGCGAGGGCGTCGGGCATGATTTCGGGGTCAGCCGAAAAGAGGATGACATTCACAAACACTTCCGCGTGGAAGTCGCTTGGGAACAGGGGTCGCATAGCGCGGTCGATGAGCCGCGACACGAGAATTTCGCGGTCGTTGGGTCTCGCCTCGCGCTTGAGAAACCCGCCTGGGTAGCGGCCTGCGGAGGCATACTTCTCGCGATACTCCACCGATAGCGGCATGAAATCCACATCAGCTTTTGCTTCGGAAGCGCAGGTGATGGTGGCCAGCAGCATCGTGTTGCCCATTTTTACCACCACCGAGCCATCGGCTTGTTTGGCCAGCTTACCTGTTTCAATCTCAATGGTGCGGCCATCGCCAAGATCGATTGTTTTTTTGATTGCGTTGTAGTGCATTTGTTTTGGAATTGTGCCCCTTTTTCGGCTTTTATTTTTGCAATTTTCAGGGGCGGTTATTACTATTGTTGATTGGTTTCAGATTTCAAATTAGCGCGTAGTAGCCGTGCTTTTTGAGCGCTTCTTTTTCCTTGCCGGGCACGTCGTGGATGTCGAGCAGGAAGCAGATGTAAATATTTTCTTGTGGGATGTCAAACTTGCGCACCAAATCGAGCGAGGCTTTAGCCGTACCGCCGGTGGCGATGATGTCGTCGGTGATGAGCACCTTGTCCGTTGGTGCAAGCGCGTCCTGGTGGATTTCGATGGTGTCGGTGCCGTACTCCAGCTGGTATTCCAGCGAGTAAGTTTTCCATGGCAGCTTGCCTTTTTTGCGCATGGGCACCAGGCCAACGCCCAGCTCGTAAGCCACCGCCGCGCCAAGGATGAAGCCGCGCGACTCGATGCCCACCACCTTGGTGATGCCCTTGTTGCGGTAGTGGTCGGCCACCTGTTTTACGGCCGCCCGAAACACCTCGCTATTGCCCAGCAGCGTGGTGATGTCTTGAAAAAAAATGCCCGGTTTTGGGTAGTCCGGAATGACGCGAAGATGTTGGTTAAAATCAATTGCCATAGGATGTTATGTTTATAAAATTGGTAAATTCAACGAAAGAAAGGCAATTGATGCAATTGCCTTTCACATTCAGCTTATTTTCGTAATTCGAGAGCCTTAACAATTGCTCTATATCTTTCTATATCAATCTTCTTGAGGTAGTCGAGCAGCCTGCGGCGCTTGCCTACCAAGGTGAGGAGCGCCCGCTCCGTCCCGAAATCCTTTTTGTGGGTTTTCAGGTGCCCGGTGAGATGATTGATACGGTAAGAAAATAGGGCAATCTGACCCTCCGAGGAGCCGGTGTCCGTATTAGACTTCCCGTACTGTGCGAAAAATTCTTGCTTTTTTTCTGCCGTTAAGTACATGATTTTTGAAATTTGTTGATTAAAATAAAGCCTGCAAAGGTACGGAATGTTTTTGGATTGACAAAATTTTTCGTTTATTTTTTGCAAAAAAAAAGAAAAATGGATTGAATTCGACCACGTGGTTGAGGCAGCGTTCATGCTCGGTTTAGAAGCCTTTTCTCAGCTCCAGCACCGCCGGCAAGTGGTCGCTCACGCCGCCGTTGTAGCGGTAGCCGTTGTAGGTGCGATGGGGTTTGTCGCCGGTGTGCTGCGCGTCGGATTCGAGCAAAAACGGAGCGGAAAAAATGTAGTAGTCGGTGGGCAGGCAGTAGATGGGCGATGCGGGATTGAGCAGGTTGCCCGACACAAAAAAGAGGTCAATCAGCTCCCATCTGCCCTGAAATTTGATGCTGCCAATTTCCGCTCTGTGCAAGGGCAGGGCGAGGTTGTAGAGGCTGTCGCGAGCGGTGCCACTTAGGTTGAGCGACGCGCCCAAACCCTCGGCAATGCAGGGGCTGTCGGGCGTGTCGTTAAAGTCGCCCATGATGATGAGGTTGGCGTTGCGTGAGCTGGCCAAGATGCTATCGGCAATGTGGCGTAGCGCGAGGGCTGCGGCCATGCGGCTACCCTCGGAGGCGGCCGCTCCACCGTACTTCGATGGCAGGTGGCACACCACGACGTGCAGCGTGTCGAGCTCGTTCACCACACCTTTTGCCAGCAGCAGCTCGCGCGTGGTGCGGCCTGTGGGCAAGGTAACCGGAAAAAATTTGCTGCCCAGCAGCTCAAAAGTTTCCTTGTTGTAGAGCAGGCCAACGTCGATGCCGCGCGAGTCGGGCGAGTCGTGGTGCACCAAGCCGTAGGGGTACTTGGCGAGCGGCGTTTCGTAAATAATTCGGTTGAGCACAAAGCGGTTTTCGACTTCGCAAACCCCAATCAAATCGGGCGGTGTGGCACCTCCCACCGCCACGATGACGCGAAAAATGTCGTTCGTTTTTTTCACGAACCTATTCCACGTCCAGTACCGTTGCGAGCTTTCCGAAAATTCTTTTTGCGGGTTGAGGCTGTCGGCAAACGGCGAAAAATAGTTTTCGAGGTTGTAGAACATCAGCCGCAAGTCGCCCGCATTGCGGGGTCGCGTTTGCGAAAATGCGACCACAGCAGTGGCCATGCACAAGGCCGCAATAGCAGCGAGGGCAAGGGTTTTCGGCTTAGCGCTACGGCAAGTAGGCGTAGCATCCGAGGCTTGTGTCGTGCAGTGCGGTGCGGTCATTTCCGTCAAAATCGAGTGGGTAGATTAGGGTTATGGCATTCGCTCCGGCGTTGATGGCGGGCGATTTTTCGGACAGATGAAAGTCGCGCTTGGCAACATCTTTGAGCAGCGGATTTTTCTTGCTCACGTTGAGGTAGCGGTCGCCGCTGCTCAGGTCGTAGCTGTTGTCGAGCTTCAGGATGCAGCGCTCAAACGTAATGTTCATGGGCGTTGCGGGTTGCTTCAGCTCGTGCAGGCTTAGCTCGTTGTAGTTGTTGCCGTAGGCGATGCTGTTGGCAACGTAGGCTGTGAGCGGGATGTGGAGCGTGTCGAAGGAGAGCTTAGCTTTTTCGCGCTGGCAAAAATTTTGCAGCACAAGCATGGTGCCGTGGTAGTCGTTGTCTTTCGGCAGCTGCTGCGCTGCGAGCGTGCAGTGGTAAAGCTCGCAGCTGCCGCCTTCGGCCAGCACAGCGTTGTCGCGGCAGTCGGCCACAAGGCAGTTGTCGGCAAGCAGCCTGCCGCCGCGGGAGTGAATGCCGATGTTGGCGTACTCCACCAGCGCTTGCGAAAGCGTAAGCTGGGTGTGGCTCGTTTCGCCCAAGGTATCGACTATGTCGAGCGCAGCATCAGCTCCGCGAATCCACGTGCTGCTTACGTTGGCGCTGCCGGTGGCGCTAACGGTTATGCCGCGCCACTGCCCAACAGCCTTGGCGTACCAAAGGTCGTAGTGGCGCACGAACGACAGCGTGCACGGATGGGTTTGCGTGCCGTTGACGTTGAGCCTGCCGTGCACCGTGAGGCCGCAGCTGTTGCCGAAGTAGAGCTTTGCGCCGGCCTCAATGTCGGCCACAAAATTGGTGTCAACCTCCAGCTTGCCGGTGATGACGTAGGGCTTGTCGGCGGTGAACGTGTAGCCGTTGGGTAGGGTGGTGTCGCGGTCGAGCAGTGTAACCTCTTGCCCGTAGGCGAGCAGCTCCAGCCGACTGCGCAGCTCAACGCCGTTGGCCACAAACACCACGGCATCGGTGAGCTGTAGCGCTCGGTTCTCCTTCACTTCGACGAAAATAAAGAGGCTGTCTTTTTGCGCCAGCTTCACGTTGCGCACGCTGTAGCCGTCCTGCCCGTCAACGTTGATGCGGAATGGCGAGGCAGCGCCAAGTTGCAGCCTCACCTCGTCGAAGCGCAAATTTTTGTTGCTTGGGTTGAAAACTTTGCACGAAAAAGTGGTGGAACCAAAGGGCGCAAAAACGGTATCGCAGTCGAGCGTATCGCGCGAAAACATTAGCGTTGCGCCGCTATCTTCAACAAAATCGTACTGCTGGCATGAGGCTACGCACAGCGCAAGTATGAGAATTTTAAATTTCAAATTTCAGATTTTTAATTCACGATTTCCATACCTCGCAAGATGGCTTGCTCGTTGATGGGGATGAGCTTGTGGGCGCGTTCCGGCAGCGATTTTTTCAGCCCCTTGACAACGTTTTCGAGCTTGACGATGGGCTTCACCTTGAGGAAGGCGCCGAGCACAATCATGTTGAACACTTTTGCGTTGCCCATTCGTGCCGATTCTTCGGCTGCCGCTATTTTGTAGATGCCAATGTCGGCGCGGGTTGGCGGCGTGGTGATGCCGTTGGGATCGTAGATGAGCACGCCGCCTTTTTTGACTGCTGCCTCAAACTTGTCGAGCGACTGCTGGTTGAGCAGGATGGCGGTGTCGAACTCGTGCACGATGGGCGAGCTGATGCGCTCGTCGCTAAGGATGACGGTTACGTTGGCCGTTCCGCCTCGCATTTCGGGGCCGTAGCTGGGCATCCACGTTACCTCTTGGTCTTGCATGATGCCCGAATAGGCAAGTATTTTTCCCATCGAGAGAACGCCCTGCCCGCCAAATCCGGCGATGATAATTTCTTCCTTCATGGTGTTTTTATTTTGCATTACTATCCCTCCAAAATCTTCAAATCGCCCAGCGGGTAAAACGGCAGCATATTCTCTACCATCCATCGGTTGGATTCGGTGGGCGTGAGCTTCCAGCCGGAGCTGCAGGTTGACACGACTTCGACAAACGACAATCCCTTGCCTGCGTAGGCCATCTCGAAGGCTTTTTTGATGGCCTTGCGCGTTTGCCGCACAGCGGCTGGCGTGTGCACAGCTTGCCGCGTTACGTAGCACGTGCCGGGCAGCTGCGCCACCAGCTCCGACACCTTGAACGGAAATCCGTTGAGCTTCGGGTCGCGGCCGTGGGGCGTGGTGGCGGTTTTCATCCCCATGAGCGTGGTGGGCGCCATTTGCCCGCCGGTCATGCCGTAGATGGCGTTGTTGATAAAAATTACGGTGATGTTTTCGCCGCGGTTGCAGGCGTGAATAATTTCCGCCGTGCCAATGGCAGCAAGGTCTCCGTCGCCCTGATAGGTGAACACGTGTAGGTGCGGGTTGGTGCGCTTAATGCCGGTGGCGACCGCCGGAGCGCGGCCGTGCGCGGCCTCCACGCTGTCCACGTCGATGTAGTTGTAGAGCGTTACGGCGCAGCCAACGGGTGTGATGGCTATCGTTTTTTCTTGTATGCCCAGCTCGTCGATGACTTCGGCTAAAGCCTTGTGCACCGTGCCGTGGCTGCATCCCGGACAGTAGTGCATGGGCACATCGGTGAGCACCTTGCATTTGCCGTAGGCGAGATTTTCTGCGCTGATGATATTCATGGAAAATTGATTTGCGATTTGCGATTATGCGATTTGCGATATGCGACTTGGACTTTTACATGGTTTTTTTTACGGCTTCAGCCACTTCGTTTGGCGAGTGGATGATGCCACCGTTGCGGCCAAAGTGGGACACCGGAACGGCGCCGTTTACGGCAAGGCGAATGTCCTCTACCAGCTGGCCGGCGCTGAGCTCCACGCTTAGGATGCTCTTGAGCTGAGCTGCCCGCGCAGCAACGGCTTGCGTGGGGAAGGGGTAGAGCGTGATGGGGCGCAGCAAGCCGATTTTTATGCCCTCGCTGCGCAGCATCTCCACGGCTTTTTGGCCAATGCGCGCGGAGGTTCCGTAAGCCACGATGAGGTACTCTGCATCGTCGCACAATGTTTCTTCGTAGCGTGCTTCGCGGGCGCAAATTTCGGCGTACTTGGCCTGCAATTTTTGGTTGAATTTTTCGTGCTTCGCGGGGTCGAGCTCCACGGAGGTAATGATGTTGCGGCAGCGGTTGCGCTTGCCGGTGGTAGCCCAGCTGTCGTAGGTTTTACGAACCTCGTCGTCGGTGAGGCGCGGTATCGGGTCGGCAAGATTTACCTTCTCCATCATCTGCCCAATCACGCCGTCAGCCAGCATCATTACCGGATTGCGATACTTGAACGCCAGCTCGAAGCCGAGGAACACAAAGTCGTGCATTTCCTGCACCGACGCGGGCGCCAGCACGATGAGGTGGAAGTCGCCGTGGCCTCCGCCCTTGGTGGCCATGAAGTAGTCGGCCTGCGAGGGCTGAATGGTGCCCAGCCCTGGGCCTCCGCGCGACACGTTGACCACGAGGCAGGGCAGCTCCGCACCCGCAAGGTACGACAGGCCCTCGCTCATCAGGCTAATGCCCGGGCTGGACGACGAAGTCATTGTCCGCTTGCCCGCACAGGCAGCGCCATACACCATGTTGATGGACGCCACCTCGCTCTCGGACTGCAGCACCACCATACCGGTAGTTTCCCAGGGCCTAAGCTCCATCAGCGTTTCCAGCACTTCGCTCTGCGGCGTAATGGGGTAGCCAAAGTAGCCATCGCAGCCGCACCGTATGGCGGCCTCGGCGATGACCTCATTTCCCTTCATCAAACGCAATTCCATATTCGATTGATTGGTTAAAAATCGTTCCTGTAAAACATTTGCAAACGCTTGCTGTGCTTAGACTGCAAGCTTCATCTTGTAGACCGTGATGACGCTGTCGGGGCACACCAGCGCGCAGCTGATGCAGCCCGTGCAGGCTTCGGAATTTTGCATGTAGGCGTAGCGATATCCCTTGCTGTTCACCTCGTGCGCCAGCGCGAGCACGTCGCTTGGACAGGCTGCCACGCACACCTCGCAGCCCTTGCACATTTCGGTGTCGACGACTACTGCTCCTTGAAATTTTGCCATAGCTCAATAATTTTCAAATCTTCAAATCTTCAAATTTTCAAATGGTTCTAAACCCCATCAGCTTCTTCATCTCCCCAAGCGTGGAGGCGGCGCTGGCTCTTGCTTTGGCAGCCCCCTTGAGGCGCACCTGGTGGAGAAAATTTTCGTCGCGCACAAGCTCGTTGATGCGGGTGCGAATGGGCTGCGTGACGCTGCAAATGTCGTCGGCCAGCTGCTTCTTCATGTCGCCGTAGCGGATGGCGCCATTGTCGTAGGCGTTGCGGTAGAAAGCCACCACTTCGGGCGTTGACACGGCGGTCATAATGGTGAACAAATTTTTGACAGGCTCGCTCATTTCGGTGCCCACTTTTTCGCCGGTGTCGGTTACGGCCTTCTTCACTTTTTTGTGGATGCTCGCCTCGTCATCCGTAAGAAAGATGCCGTTTCCCTCGCTTTTGCCCATCTTGCCCGAGCCGTCAAGTCCGGGAATTTTGATGAGCTCGTGTCCGAAGTTGTAGGCCTCCGGTTCGGGAAAAAGTGTGGCGCCGTAAAAGTTGTTGAAGCGCCGCGCAAACACTCGCGTGAGCTCCAGATGCTGCTCCTGGTCTTTGCCCACGGGCACGTAGTGGGCGCGGTGCGCGAGGATGTCGGAAGCCATCAGCACCGGATAGGTGAGCAGGCCAGCGTTCACGTTGTTGGGGTGCAGGCGCACCTTCTCCTTGAATGAGGCTGTGCGCTCGAGCTCGCCCACGTAGGCCTGCATGTTGAGCAGGATGCACATCTCCGAAATTTCGGGCACGTCGCTCTGCACGTAGAGCGTGCACTTGTCGGAGTCTAATCCCGCAGCCAGATATTCGGCCATAATTTGCATCACGTTGCCGTGAAAATCTTCGGGCTTGGGATGCGTCGTAAGCGAGTGTAGGTCGGCGATGAAGAAGAAGCACTGCTCGCTCTCCTGCATCTTGATGAAGTTGCGCAGCGCACCGTAGTAGTTGCCAAGGTGCAGGTTGCCGGTGGGACGAATACCGCTCAGAACTGTTTTCATTTTTGCTTGGAAATTTGAAGTATTGAAGTATCGGAGTTTAGAATTTTGCTGCTACGCTACTGCCCAACCCGCGCGGCTTTTATCACGCCTTTGGTGCTACGCAGGTGGTAGAGTAGGGTTTCGAGCTGCTTGACATTTTTGATGAACACGCGCATTTGCCCTTCGAGCTGGCCACGGTTGGCTTCGAGCTGAAACGAGCGCACCGCGCCGCCTGCCGCATATTTATCGACCACCTCCGAGAGCTTTTGCTGCATACCCACCTCGTTGTTTGCCGAGATTTTGAGCACCGCCTGAAACGAGTCGGCATCGTCCTGCTGGCGCCACTTGGCGTGCAGCACGCGGTAGGGGTACTGCTGCATCAGCCGCTCGGCGTTGGGGCAGCTGGTGCGGTGAATGGTAACGCCGCTGCCCACGGTAACGAAGCCAAACATGTCGTCGCCGAATATCGGGTTGCAGCATTTGCCCAGCTTGTAGGCCACGTTGTTGAGCTGGTCGTCGATGATGATGTAGTCGGTGGACGCGCTACGCTTGGCCGATGCCTTTTGCGGCTCCACTTTTTTGGCTGTTGCCTCGCGCTCGACCAGCTGTGCTTCGCCTGCCAGATGGCGCTGCAGCACGTCGCGCACCAGCGCAAAGTCGAGCTCTTCGAGCGCCAGCTTGACGTAGATTTCGCTGATGGTTTTTATCTTGAAGTGCTTTGACAGCAGCGAGGCCACGGTGTCTATTGTGATGTTGAATTTCCAGTTTTTCAGCTTACGCTCCAGCGTTTCGCGGCCGTTGGAGGCCACCTTCGCCTCGTCCTCGCGCAGCTTTTGGCGGACTTTATTTTTGGCTTTGCTGGTGCACACAAACTCCAGCCAGCTGAGGTTGGGCGTTTGGTTTTTGGAGGTGATGATGTCCACCACGTCGCCGGTTTGGAGCTGCTCGCGGATGGACACGTGCTTGCCGTTGCGGAGGGCACCGGTGCAGCGGCAGCCGATGTTGCTGTGGATGTCGAACGCGAAGTCGAGCACGGTGGCGCCTTTTTTGAGCATGCGCAGCTCGCCTTTTGGCGTGAACACAAACACCTCGTCCGACGACGTCACGGCGATGTCGTAGTCGCTGTCCAAGCCCGATGTTTCGAGCTGCCGGCGCATGTTAGCCAGCCAGCTTTCGGTGCCGCCGCGGTCTTGCTGCACGCCCTTGTAGCGCCAGTGTGCAGCCAATCCATGCTCGGCTTCGTCGTCCATACGGCGGGTGCGAATTTGCACCTCCACGTCCTGCTCTTCGGGTCCCTTCACCGTGGCGTGCAGGCTCTCGTAGCCGTTGTCCTTGGGCGTGGTAACCCAGTCGCGCATGCGCTTCAGGTCGGCCTCGTAGCGCGAGGTGATGACCGAGTAGACGTCCCAACATGCGGCCACTTCTGCCGCACGGTCGGCAAAGGGCATGTCGAGCACGATGCGAATGGCGAACACGTCGTACACGCTCTCGAAGGGCACGCCCTGCTTCTGCATTTTGTTCCAGATGGAGTAGATGGACTTGGTGCGGTACTTCAGGTCGAAGGTGTAGCCCTTGTTTTGCAGCTCGCTTTTGATGGGCGCAATGAAGTCGTCGGTGAGCTTGCATCGCGCGCCCTCGCTCATCTTGAGCTTGGTGCTGATGTGGCGGTACATGGCCGTTTCCTTGTAGCGGAGCGACAAGTCTTCGAGCTCCGACTTGAGCTTGTACAGCCCCAGCTTGTGCGCCAGCGGAGCGAAGAGCCGCAAGGTTTCCGTAGCTTTTTTGGATTGCTTGTCCTTGGAAAAAAACGCGAGCGAGCGCATCACCTCGAGGCGGTCGGCGAGCTTGATGACAATCATCTGCGGGTTGGTGGAGTAGCTCACCATGAGCTTGCGAAAGTTCTCGGCCTGCGCGATGGCAGTCTTGCTGTTGTCCGCATCGCTGCTATTTTTTTTGAGGCCATCGACCACGATTTTGAGGTCGAGCTGTGAGATTTTTCCGAGGTTGAGCACGAGCAGCGCCACCTCCTTGCCGAAGTTGCGCTGCAGGTCGGCTTGCGGCAGCGGTCGCACGCTGTCCACCTCGTGCAGCAGGGCAGCAATGGCAGCCTGCACGCCAAGCCCCACCTCGCTTGCCAGAATGTGCGCCACCGCCGTGGCGTGGAACACGAAGGGGTCGCCGCTTTCGCGCAGCTTACCGTCGAGCGCCTCCGCGGCGAGCTCAAAAGCCTTGCGCAGCAGGCTTACATCAGCCTCCTGCGCAGCGTAGATGGCGGCCAGCGCCGCGTACTTTTGCTCTATGTGGTGCGGTATAATCATGGGGTGCAAAGGTAAGAAAAATTTGAGGATTTGAAGATTTGGGGGTTTGAAGATTGCTGCGCACAAGGCCGCCCAGCGGGGGATTGGGAGGATTTGAGGATTTGAAGATTTGAAGATTGGGTAAATCTTTTTTTGAGGTGCTATTCCAATCGTCCTGCCGTGCGCACGGGTGCAGGTTGTGCCACGAATGAGGTCTGTGTTCCGTGCGCAAAGACCGCGACGGGTTGCCTGTCCGTAGACTAAAGTCTACGGTTAATCAAGTGCCGTCCCGTGCGGGACTATGCTGACGATGCGAAACTACACCAGACGGCGCACGGGTGTAGGCCGTTCCTCGAATGAGGGCTGTGCTCCGTGCGCAAGACCACACACGCATCGTGGGCTACTAAGGTGGCCATAGAAAATAAGGTTTTGCAATGGG
>JAITOI010000108.1 GCA_031289995.1 Prevotellaceae bacterium
CTGTCGATGCCGTTGATAGCTTGCAGCTCGTCCTGAATAGGCTCATTGCCCAGCGCTTCGAGCGTAGGCTCATCCATGCCCACGTTGTAGAGGTCGGCAATTTTTTGCTGCACCGAGCCGGCGTCGTTCTTGCCATTGCTCAGCTCGGCGATGAGGTCGTTGAGCTGCTGCTGGTTGTTTTCGCGCAGCTGGTCAAAGGTGCCGTAGCGCGCAAACTCCGGCCGCAGCGGGTTCTGAGCCATCCAGCCGCCGCAGGCGTACTGGTAAAAATTTTGCTGTGGCGTCGTTGCCACATCAAGATTGGCGGGGTTGATGCCCGCGTTGCCGCTTCCGCAGCCGCTAAGAATTGCCATACACAGAGATGGGAAAATAATTTTTTTCATTGTTTTGCAAATAGGTAAATAAAATGATGTGCGATGTGCGAAATGCGATGTGCGACGCAGCAATTTTCAAATTTTTAAATCTCTTCATTCTCCGGCAGCTCATCTTCCATTTCCTCCCACGGGCGCAGCACCTGTGGCGTAACGCCGTTCACGTAGATGGCCGTAACCGGCGACACCGGACAGATGTACTGGCAAGCGCCGCAGCCGATGCAGGTGTTGGGAAATATTTCGGGGATGCGCAGCTCATCCTTGTACGGAATCATGTGCACAGCCTGCGTGGGGCAGTGCTCGGCGCACGAGCTGCAGTCGGTTTCGTAGCGGTACACCACGCAGTGTTCCACGTTGAGCGTCACGCGACCAATTTGCAGCGCATTCTTGTCCTCCATCGAAATTTTTCCCAGCGCGTTGGTGGGGCACACCGTGCTACAGGTGTTGCAGGTGTAGGTGCAAAAGCTCTGCTTGTAGTCCATCAGGGGCATCATAAATCCTGCAAGGCCATACTCGGTAAACGCAGGCCTGATAACCTGCGACGGGCATCGGCTAATGCACAGATGGCAGGCAATGCAGGCGCCCAAAAAGTGCTGCAGATTTTTCGCGCCCGGCGGCATAATGGGCTTACGCTTGCTCTGCGTGGAAGAGGAGGAGGGCGCTGCTTTCACGGCCAGCGCCGTCAGCGCCAAAGCCCCTGTCAGTATGGCCTTGCGACGTCCTTCGTCGGCAGGCTTATCGTCGGTATATTTCGATTTTGTGGACATTCTATGATGGCTTTAGGTGGTGGCTTGCAATTTTTCGGCAGCTACTTGCACCGCCTCGGCATGAGGCTGCACCTGAGATTTGGCGGGCTTTGCGGGAGCATTGACCTGCCGATGTTTTTTGGACAAGGCAAACTCAAGGTTGATGGACTTCACCTTGCAGTCAACCGACAGGCAGCTGTAGCAGTGCACGCAGCGTGTGTTGTCCACCGCTTTTTTCTTCACGTCGATGCAGGTGGATTTGCAGGCGCGTCCGCACAGGCCGCACGACACGCAGCGCGACTTGTCGATGCGCACGCGGAACAGCGAAATCTTTGACAGCAGCCCCAGCAGCGTGCCCACCGGACAAATGGTGTTGCAGTAGAAGCGACCGTAGAAGGCGTTGATGAGGATGAGCAGCACCGTGAGCAAGGCCGGAAAAATCATGACCCAGGGCGTAAGCGAGTTGAAGCTGACTTGCGAAATGCTGCCGCTAAAAATACTTGCCGCAAGATTGTTGAACAGGTAGGCCACCGGACGCAGCAAGTTCGACGCAATGCGGCCAAAGTTGGCGTAGGGATCCAGCCACGCACCCAGCGCCTCGAAGCCGATGAAGTACGACGCTAACACCGCTACCAGTATGGTGTAGCGGATAATGGAGTTGAGCTTGGTGTGCCTAAATTTGCGCCTCACCACCATCCGTTTTTTCTTGTCCCAGCGGATGAACAAATCCTGAAAAATTCCCAGCGGACAAATCACCGAACAGTAGATGCGGCTTAGCAGCAGCACCACCACCATCAGCGCCACGAAGTAGGCCAAGTGCGTTTGGGCCGTAACCGAAAGCAGCGCCGGCGTAAATTGGATGTGCGCCATGAATGCGAGCGGAGCAAAAATGTCGCTGCCGCTGCCGCGCGTAACGAAGTACAGCACGAACAGCGCCAGCGTTGTGTAGCCCACAACCCGCCTGACAATCCTCAGCTTATGTTGGCGAATTTTCATTCTTTTTTCTGCCTCGCGTGTAGCGCAAGCAGCAGCATATTCAAAGCGTTACGTTCACATTGTTGGGCACACAGCACGCAACCAAACGGTCTCCACAAGCGTTGTGTGTGAGACGCTACGTATGGTTGTGTGTCAGCCCAATACATACCTAAATTCATTTTTTTTCGTTCAAATCCAAAGAGCAAAAGTACAAAAAAGAATGATACGTAGTGCTACCCTGCTGTTTTTTTGTAGAATTTAGGATTGTAGAAAACAAAATTTCGGCATTTCGCGCAGCAAGATGTTGATATTCGCAAATCTCCCCAAGTGCCGTCATTGAATTTGAAATTTGAGATTTAAGATTTAAGATTGCTCCGCACAGCTGCACAGCGATGAATTTGAAATCAGAAACTAACCGCTACAAAAAAATAAGCTATCTTTGCACGCTTTATTTTCGGCATATCAACAAAAAAACAAACAAAAATATGACAACCACGCTATGTTTTCTCAACCTTGGAGCGCCCGAAATCATTATCATTGCGCTGCTGGTGCTGCTGCTGTTTGGCGGCAAAAAAATTCCGGAGCTGATGCGCGGCATCGGTAAGGGCGTGCGCACCTTCAGGGAGGGTATGAAGGAGGTGGAAGATGAGGTGGGCACAGGCTTTGACGCGCCACGAGCTAAAATTGAGAAGTAACCGCGCAGCTAAAACGCCATGAAAACCTCGCACCACGAGGAGAGCAAAGGCGAGCCGCGCGAGATGTCGTTTTGGGACCACCTCGAGGCCTTGCGCCACACCATTTTCTACGCGCTGGCGGCGGTGGCGGTGTGCAGCGTGGCGATATTTTTTTTCAAGGACACGCTCACCAGCCTGATTTTTGCCCCGCAAAATTCGAACTTCATAGCCTACCGTGCCCTGTGCCAGCTGGCGCAAATGCTGGACTTTGCGATGCTTTGCCCCGAAGCGTTTTCGGTCGAAATCATCAACACCCGTTTGGCCTCGCCCTTCTTCACGCACATGACGGCCTCCATCTACGCGGGCTTAGTGCTGGCGCTGCCTGTGGTGCTGTGGCTGCTGTGGCGGTTTGTGGCGCCGGCGCTCTACCTGCGCGAGCGTCGCTTCGGAAAGCCGCTGCTGGCGGCCTGCGTGGCGCTATTCGACGCGGGCGTGCTGCTGGGATACTTCGTGGTGTTCCCGCTGGCGTTTCGGTTTTTGGGCACCTACCACTTTGGCGACGAGGTGGTGAACCGCATCGACCTGAGCTCGTACATGAGCATCTTCTACACCACGCTGCTGGCCATGGGGCTGGTGTTCGAAATGCCGGTGCTGGCCTACTCGCTGTCGCGCATTGGGATTATCCACAAGGCCATGCTCAAAAAATACCGGCGGCACGCGATAGTGGTCATCACCGTGCTGGGCGCCATCATCACGCCCACGTCCGACCCGATAACGCTAATGCTGGTGAGCGTTCCGATGTATCTCCTCTACGAGCTGAGCATAAAAGTTACCCGACGTAGTGGGTAATTCCCAAAATAATTGCTAACTTTGCCCGTTTTTTCTAACGGAAAAATCCATATCAAAATAGCTTATGCAAATATATCAACGCACCATCAGCGAGCCGGTTACGTTTAGCGGGAAAGGCCTGCACACAGGGTTAATGGTCAACATGACGGTTTGCCCCGCAGATGCCAACCACGGCGTAAAATTTCAGCGCACTGACCTGCCCGAACAGCCCATCATTGCGGCGCTGGCCGAGCTGGTAACTGACACCTCGCGCGGCACTACGCTCGAGCACGACGGCATCAAGGTGAGCACGGTGGAGCACATACTGGCTGCGCTTTTTGGCCTTGGCGTGGACAACGCGCTTGTACAGATAGACGCGCCCGAAGTGCCCATCATGGACGGCAGCGCGCTGGAGTACGTGGAGCAGCTCTGCTCGCGCGTGCAGGAGCAGCCTGAAAAGCGCGTGTACTTTGAGATTTCGGAAAAAATAGTGCGTTGCGACGCGAAAAAAAATGCAGAAATTTCGCTCTTTCCCGACGACCATTTTAGCGTGGATGTCAACATCGATTTCGGCTCTAAGGTGGTAGGTTTTCAGTACGCCGAAATTCATTCGCCCGAAGAAATCCCCTCGCAAATTGCGCCCTGCCGCACGTTTGTGTTTTTTCACGAGCTGGAATTTTTGCGCAAAAACAACCTCATCAAAGGGGGCGACGTGGACAACGCCATCGTGATTGTGGAGAGGGAGGTTACGCAGGAAGACATTGACCGCGTGGCGCACCTGTTCAACAAACCCAGCATCACGCGCGTGCCCGAAGGCTACCTAAGCAACCTCCAGCTGCGCTTCGACAACGAGCCTGCACGCCACAAGCTGCTCGACTTGGTGGGCGACCTGATGCTGGTGGGAGTGCCCATCAAGGGCAAGATTATCGCCACGCGCCCCGGCCACCAAACCAACACCGAATTTGCCAAAGAGCTGCGCAAAATTATTCGCAAAACCAAGGTGATGCCGCCCAAGTACGACCCCAACGAAGAGCCGCTGTACGACATCAACCAAATCAAGAAGCTGCTGCCGCATCGCCCGCCCTTCCTGCTGGTGGACAGAATTGTGCGGATGGATGCCAGCTCGGTGGTAGGCCTCAAAAACGTTACCATCAACGAGCCTTTTTTCGTCGGCCATTTTCCCGACGAGCCGGTGATGCCCGGCGTGCTCATCGTGGAGGCCATGGCGCAGTGCGGCGGTATCCTTGCGCTGAGCACGGTGCCCGACCCAGAACACTACAGCACCTACTTTCTCAAAATCGACGGCGTAAAGTTCAAAAAAATGGTGGTGCCCGGCGACACGCTCGTGTTCCACCTCAAGCTCATGGAGCCTATCCGCCGCGGGCTGGTGCACATGTTCGCGCAGGCCTTTGTGGGCAACACGCTGGCCGCCGAAAGCGATGTGATAGCGCAGATAACAAAAAACAGGTAAAATTTTTTGAAACCGCAAACCAAAAATGACCAACATTCATCCCCAAGCCCGACTGGGCGCAAACGTAGTGGTGGAGCCATTTGCCACCATTCATGCCGACGTGGAAATCGGCGACGACACCTGGATTGGCCCCGGCGTCGTAGTGATGAACGGCGCTCGCATCGGCAAGGGCTGCAAGATATACCCGGGCGCTGTGATTGCGGGCGAGCCGCAAGACCTCAAGTTTAACGGCGAACCTTCGACCGTCGAAATTGGCGACAACACGATAGTGCGCGAGTTCGTTACCATCAACCGCGGCACCGCCGCCAGCGGCAAGCTGCGCACGGTGATAGGCAGCAGCTGCCTGCTGATGTCGTACGTGCACGTGGCGCACGACTGCTGCATCGGCAACAACGTTATTCTTGCCGGCTACACAGGCCTTGCAGGCGAGGTGGATGTGGGCGACTGGGCTATTCTTGGCGGCGGCTCGCTGTCGCACCAGTTTGTGCACGTCGGAGCGCACGCTATGATTTCGGGCGGCTCCAAAATCGGCAAAGACGTGCCGCCCTACGTGCTGGCCGGCCACACGCCGCTGGTGTACGCAGGCGCCAACGTGATTGGCCTGCGCCGCCGCGGGTTTAGCAACGAGGAGATTGAGCAAATTCACAGCCTCTACCGCATTCTCTACCAGAGCAACCTCAACGTGTCGCAGGCCTGCGACGAGATTGCCCGGCAGCCTGCCAGCACTGCCCGCGACTTGCTGCTCGCCTTCATCCGTGGCAGTAAACGAGGGCTGATAAAGGCGGCAATCAGCGGGGCGGAGGAGATGGATATGTAGCGAAAAATTGAGTGTTAAAAATGCCGTGAATGAGTGAAATCATTCGCGGCGTTTTTTTATGGCTGGTTGGTCTGTGTCTGCCGTATGCTAAGCCGTGAGCCACCTCCCGATAGTTCTCATCTTCGCGTCAAACTCCGCACCCACCTTCACAATTCGCTTGCCCGATGCGGCGTAGGGCGTGGCGTAGCCTTTGTCTTCGATTTGCTGCATGGCCTTCTCAACGGTACCGTTTTCGTCGAGCTTGAACTCGAAAATGTACACCGCATCCGACACCTCAACCGTCGCATCGGCACGGCCTGCGGAGCTGTGTGGTTCGACCTTCACAAGCTGACCCATGAGCGAAAA
>JAITOI010000155.1 GCA_031289995.1 Prevotellaceae bacterium
CGCCCAGCACGATGTCTCTGAAATCCGAGTTGCTATAGGGCAGGCGTTTGATGGTTGTTGTTGCCATGATTTGAAAAGTTAGGGCGCAAAGGTATATAAAATTTTCCACGTGCCAAAAACTTGCCGTAGATTATTTCACGTTGAGGCAAGTATCACCTCCCACAACATTTCCGCAGCTCGCAGCCCGCGCATCGCGCGCAGCCACAAGCCTTGTCCGCCTTGCCCCCACCGCCCTTCGTCGTGCGAAAGCGACGAACCAGCTTGTAGGCAACCGCCCCTGCCGTGATGGCAACAATTATGTAAGCTATTACGAGCTGCATGTTTCTTTGATTTGCGATTATGCGATTTGCGATATGCGACAATACCCAGCGTCTATTTATGCGATTTGCGACCAGCACTGGTATTGTCGCACATCGCACATCGCACGTCGCGCGTCGCATATCGCATATCGCACATCAAAATATTAATCTCACCAGCAACGCCACCACCCAAGCCAGACAAGTAGTGTAAACCATCGAAAAAATAGCCCACCGCCAGCCGCTCTCCTTGCGTATGGCGGCCACCACCGCGATGCAGGGAAAGTAGATGAGGATGAAAAGCATGAACCCGTAGGCAACGGCGGGGGTGTACACTTTTTGCCCTGCCTGCTCGCCTTGCGTGTAGGTTTGCTCGCGGATTTTTTCGACGAGCGAGCTGGTGGTTTGTTCCTCGTCTTCCTCGTTGATTTCGGCCTGGTAGAGCACGCTCATGGTGCTCACCACAATCTCCTTTGCGCCCACGCCGGCAAGGAGGCTCACGCCCATCTTCCAGTCGAAGCCGAGGGGACGAAGCACCGGCTCCATGGCGTGCCCCATGCGGCCGAGGTAGGAGTTTTCTTTCTGCCGTACGGCCAGCTGCGCATCGCCGGTTGCGTCGGCTGCGTCGAGGCGCGGAAAGTAGCTGAGCGCCCACACCAGGATGGATGCGATGAGGATGACCGAACCCATTTTGCGGAGGTACTGCTGCCCCTTGTGCCAGGTGTGCAGGCTCGTGTTGCGCATCGTGGGGATGCGGTAGGGCGGCAGCTCCATGACAAACGGCGCCTCCTTTTTGGCGAACGTCAGCTTGTTCATGGCAATGGCCACCAGCACCGCGATGGCAATGCCAACAAGGTACACCGAAAGCAGGACAAGCCCCTGGTAGGCCGGAAAAAATGCCGACACCAAGAGCACGTAAACCGGCAACCTTGCGCTGCACGACATGAACGGCGTGATGAACATCGTTATCAGCCGGTCCTTGCGATTTTCGAGCGTGCGCGTGGCCATCACCGCGGGCACGTTGCAGCCAAAGCCCATCACCAGCGGGATGAACGACTTGCCGTGCAGCCCGATTTTGTGCATCAGCTTGTCCATCATGAAGGCCGCGCGCGCCATGTAGCCGGTGTCTTCCATGAGCGAGATGAAAAAAAACAGGAGAAGAATGTTGGGCAAAAATACGATGACGCCGCCCACGCCGGCAACGATGCCATCGATGGCTAAATCGTGCAGCGCACCCGCGGGCAGCACGCTGCCAGCCCAGTGGCTGAGCGCGTCCACGCCGTATCCTATCCACTCCATGGGGTAGCCGCCCAGCGTAAACGTGGCCTGAAACATGAGCCACATGAAGAACAAAAAAATGGGGAAGCCGAGCAGGCGGTGCGTGAGCACGTCGTCAATGTCGCGCACCTTGCGCTTGGTGGCGGTGCTGCTCGGCTCCCGCATCGTTTCCTTGAGCGCGCCTGCAATGAAGCCATACTTGGCATCGACCACCACCGTTTCGGACTTCTCAAAGTACATGCCTTCGATGGCCGCCACCTCGTGCGCAGCCAGCGCCTGCAGCGGCTTGTAGTTGCTGCACGGGGCAAACATGGATAGCGTTTGCTTGTCGGTTTCGAGCAGCTTGATGGCGAGGTAGCGCGACGAAAATTTGTCGGTTATTTGCGGGTTTTTTCTAATCTCAACCTGCAGCTTTTTTATGGAGCGCTCAATCGCCATGCCGTAGTTGATGTGGATGTGGCGCACTATCGGGTCGCGGTCTTCGTACACCTCAATCAGCTTGTCGAAGAGCTGGTCGATGCCTCGCCCCTTCGACGCCACGGTGGGGATAAAGGGGATGCCCACCATCGCGCCCAGCGTGGTGTAGTCCAGCTCCACGCCTTTCTTCTCCAGCTCGTCGTACATGTTGAGGGCGACGACCACTTTGATGTTCATGTCGATGAGCTGGGTGGTGAGAAACAGGTTGCGCTCGAGGTTGGAGGCGTCGAGAACGTTGACCACAATGTCCGGCATTTGCTCGGTAATGTGGCGGCGTACGTACAGCTCTTCGGGCGAGTATTCGGTGATGGAGTAGGTGCCGGGCAAGTCCATGATGCGGAACAGGTATCCGTTGTGCTTGAGGCTTGCCTCCTTCGCGTCGACGGTAACGCCGCCATAGTTGCCCACCCGCTCGTGCGAGCCGGAGGCGTGGTTGAAGAGCGTCGTTTTGCCGCAGTTGGGGTTGCCCACCAGGGCGATGTTGATGGTGCGCCCCTTCTCGGTTTCGGACACCTTGAGGCGCTGCTCGTCGATGGTGCCCTCGAAGGGCGCCTCCGACGATAGCGTGTCGGCGTTGTCGGGGCGCACCACCTCCACCAGCTCGGCCTCGCTGTGGCGCAGCGACACCCTGTAGCCCATCACCTCGTACTCCACGGGGTCTTGCAGCGGCGCGGCCTTCACCACCGTTACTTTTTTGCCCTTCACAAACCCCATTTCGGTTATGCGCTTGCGAAACGCGCCATGCCCGAGAACCTTGACGATGATGGTGCTGTCGCCGTTGCTGAGTTCAGATAGATTCATGATTTGAAGATTTGAGAATTTGAAAATTTGAAAATTCCGCAGCAAAAGTACGACATCTTTGTGGCCGGTGTTCTCATCATTTATGGGGATATTTTATCCGATATGCGACTATGCGACTATGCGATATGCGACACTGCAATCTTCAAATTCGATATGCGACTATGCGATATGCGACACTGCAATCTTCAAATTTTCAAATCCTCAAATCTTCAAATCTTCTTCAACACCATCGCCGTGCGGCTCGGCAGGTAGAGCTTCAGCATGCTTGTGCCATTCACGTCAACGGTGAAGTGTGGCGCAGCTTCGTCCACGCGGGCAAAGCCGCCAAACGCAAGGCTGTCGCTGCACAGCAGGCAGCGGTACTCGCCCGCGTCGATGGCGAAGCCGTAGCCAACGAAGGATTGCGCGGGGTTGAAGTTGAAGGCAAACACAAGGTCGCCGCGCTTAAAAATCAGCATCTGGTCAACCGTGTGCTGCGCCAGCGCGAACGGTTGGTGGGCGAAAAAGTTTTCGCTTCGCGCCAGCTGAATCATGGCCTCATCCCAGGCCAGCAGGTAGCGGTAGCGCAGCGTGGGGTCGTCCGCCAGGTGCCACTGTCGGCGGGCGTAGTGGTAGCTCCAGCTGTTGCCCTCGCGCGGAAAATCTATCCACTCGGGGTGCCCAAATTCGTTGCCCATAAACGTGAGGTAGCCGTTGCCCGCGGCGGATAGCGTGGCCAGGCGAATGAGCTTGTGCAGCGCCACGCCGCGGTCAACCACCGGCGAGGCGGGCTGCAGGGAGCTCATGCCGGAGTACATCTCGCGGTCGAGCAGCCAGAAGGCAATGGTCTTGTCGCCCACCAGCGCTTGGTCGTGGCACTCGGCGTAGGAAATGGTGCGCTCGTCGGTGCGCTTGTCGGTGAGGTGGTGGAACATGTCGCCCACGTGCCAGTCCTCATCGCGCTTAGCTTTGAGCGTCTTCACCCAGAAGTCGGCAACGCCCATGCTCATCCTGAAGTCGAAGCCCAGCCCGCCGGCGGCAAGCGGTGCGGCCAATCCGGGCATACCGCTCACGTCCTCGGCAACGCAGATGGCGCGGGGGTTGAGCAGGTGCACGAGGCGGTTGGCCAGCGCGAGGTAGGCAATGGCGTCCTCGTCCTGCGTGCCGTCGAAGTACATGTCGTAGCTCACGAAGTCAATGCCCAGGCCGTGGTGCGTGTACATCATGCTGGTTACGCCGTCGAAGCGGAAGCCGTCGAAGTGGAACTCGTCCATCCAATACTTGCAGCTCGAAAGCAGGAAGGTGATGACCTCGTGCTTGCCGTAGTTGAAGCAGCGCGAATCCCACACAGGATGGCGTCCGCGCTCGCCTGCGTGGAAGTACAGGTAGTCGGTGCCGTCGAACAAGCTCAGCCCTTCGTTGGCGTTTTTCACGGCGTGCGACTGCACCAAATCCATGATGACCGCCAGCCCCAGCCCGTGCGCGTCGTCCACCAGCGCCTTGAGCTCGTCGGGCGTGCCGAAGCGCGAGCTGGGCGCAAAAAAGCTCGACACCTGGTAGCCAAACGAGCCGTAGTACGGGTGCTCCTGAATGGCCATGAGCTGCACCACGTTGTAGCCCAGCTGCGCGATGCGCGGCAGCACGTTGCGCCGAAACTCGTCGTACGTGCCCACGCGGTAGCTCTCGGTGGCCATGCCAATGTGCGCCTCGTAAACCAGCGGCGTATCGAGCGCCGGAAGCGGCAAATTATTTTTCCATTCGTAGGGCGCAACGTCCCACACCTGCGCGGCAAAAATGTTGGTCGCATCGTCCTGCACCACGCGGCGGCAGTACGACGGAATGCGCTCACCGCTGCCGCCATCCCACACCACGAGCAGCTTGTAGAAGTCCGCGTGGCGCAAGGCGTCGGGCGGCAGGCTGATTTCCCAATTGCCCGCGCCAACGCTGCGCAAGCCCCAGCGCGAGTCGGGCTTCCAGCCGTTGAAGCTGCCGATGAGGTAAACGTACTGCGCGGCGGGCGCCCACTCGCGGAGCGTCCAGCCCTGCGCGCTGCGGTGCAGGCCGTAGTAGAGGTGGTTGTTGGCAACCTCGGCGAGCGAGGCTTTGCCGGCGCAGAGCGTTTTTTCGAGCTGCCTGCGCCGCTCCATGCGGAGGCGAATGGCGTGCTCGTAGGGAGCAAGGCCGGAGTCGTTGGCGATGAGGGCGAGGGGGCTGGGGCGAGGGGTCATTATGGGGCTGGGTTTGGGGATGTTTTGGACGAGCTGAAAAATATTTTTTGCGATAAACTTGTTGGCATCGGCGGGCAAAAAAGCGCTACGATACTTGGCCGCAAAGGTAGTATTTTTTTCGGCGTGGCCAATGCAGGGCGGTTTGGGCTAAATCTTTTTTGAGGTGCTACTCCAATCGTTCTGCCGTGCGCACGGGTGTTGCTTGTGCCTCGAAAAAAGTCTGTGCTCCGTGCGCAATACCACACACGCATCGCTGGCTACTAAGGTATCCTTAGAGCAATAAGGTTTTGCAATGGGTTGGGCAGCGGCAAAGAACCTCACGGCTGGTGAGCGTGGTTTGCGAACCTCATTTCAACCTAATTTTTCTAACAAAACAACCTCAAAATCGATGTGCGATTATGAGATTATGAGAT
>JAITOI010000190.1 GCA_031289995.1 Prevotellaceae bacterium
AAACCAGCGTGCACGAGCAGTCGATAAAGGACATCGCAGCGCGGCCAAACCTTTGGTGCGCCTTTGTTTGGAACATGTTCGACTTTGGCAGCGACTCGCGCAAGGAAGGCGCACTGCCCGGCATCAACGACAAGGGCTTGGTAACCTTCGACCGAAAAACAAAGAAGGACAGCTACTACCTCTACCAGGCCAGCTGGAGCGCAGAGCCAATGGTACACGTGGCCAGCAGCCGCTTCAACCCGCGCTACGCCGACACCATCAACGTAACCGTGTACTCGAATTGCAGCGAGGTGGAGCTGTACATCAACAACGAGTACTACGGCGTGCAGCAGCTGGCGGAGGTGGACTGCGGCATTTTTGCCTGGGACGACGTGGCGCTACCCAAGAAGGGCGTAGGCCAAGCTGGGCGCAACATGGCGGTGGCCGTGGGCAGCAAGGACGGGCAAGTTTTTCGCGACACCGCCGTGTGGTATCACCCGCTCAACTTCAACACCAGCATTACTTCGGCCACGCTGCCGGTGGACAACACCAACCACGAAGTGGTGCTCAACATTACCACGCTTCGTGCCGAAGATTTGCACACGCTGTTTACGCTGCCGCAGGGCGCACGCATGGAGCTGCAAGCGGCCAACGGACAGCCCTACCCCGCAGGCCTCATCACCCCTGGGCTGCGCCTCAAGGTAACGGCCGAAGACGGCGCCACCATCACCCTCTACAAGTTCGTGCGGCTGCACCTCGCGCTGGGCAAGGCTATCATTGCCAGCGAGGCCGCCGCCAACGGCAAAGCCGAGCTCGCCATCGACGGCAACGCCGCCACCTGCTGGACGGCCAACAGCACCGCCTCCGACCCCATGCCGATTTGGCTTATGGTCGATTTGGGCAAGGTTTACATGCTCAACAAAATTGGCATCGCGTGGTTCAACGACCCCGCCGAGCCGCGAAGCTACAGCTACTCCATCCAAACCGGAGTTAACGACACCACCGAGTTTGCCATCGCCGTACAGCACCGCAACAACACGCGGCAAGGCCTCACCGAAGACTCGCTGCACAACCAACCCACGCGCTTCATCGAAATCACCGTCAGCGGCTCCTCGGGTAGCTACCTGCCTGCCGTCGCCGAAATTGAAGCCTACGGCTGGACGTTCACGTCGAACAAGTACGCAATCAGCTACACCGAACACATCATCAGCGTGCCCATACCCAACGAGCAGCTGTCGTGCAACGAATTTTTGAGCAACCTCCACTTTGAGGGCGTAAAAAATTACCACATGGAGAGCGATATTCCCTACATCACGGGTGCCGAAAAGCTTGTGATAACGCCGACTCGCGGAGCAACAGAGGTGTTCGACGTGTTCTTCGACGACGACGTAATTCCGGCCAACGACAAGTGGTTCTACATCACCTTTAAGAGCGGCGGTGCGGTGCTCGAAGACCAGGGCAACGGCCACAAGCTGAAGACCGCAAGCCGTGTGCTGGGCAAGCCTGCGCAGCTCTGGAAAAGGTTTGGCTTTGAAAATTCTGTCGTGCTCGAATCGCAGCTGGGCAACAAAATTTACTTCGACGAAACCAACTACTCCACCGGCATCAACCGCTCGTCCGGCTTCCAAATCATGCACGTCAAAAACGGCGAAGAGCTGCGCTACAACGTGCGCAACGCCCTTACGCAGTGGGGCGGGCAGGGCATCGACCGCGAGCTGGGCAACGCCACGCTGGGAAGCCTTGGCAACGCGCTCAACTTCGAACCCTTTGTGGACATCGTCAAGCCCAGCGCCCCCAAGAATTTGAGCCTCGACATGGTGACCGAAAGCAGCATCACCGTGTCGTGGAACGCCGCCGCCGACAATGTGGGCGTGGACGGCTACCACGTTTACCTCAACAATATTATGGTGGTAGAGCAGGCTAACACCACCTGCAAAATTGCTGGCCTCGAGGCCAACAAAACCTACGTCGTGCAGGTGGCTGCCTACGATGCCGCAGGCAACCTCTCTGTGCGTAGCGAACAGCTCACCATAACCACCCAAAACAACACCGCGCCCTAACACTATGTCCCCACTCGAACCGCTGCTTGGCAAAACCCTTGCGGAGCTCGAAGCCATCGCCGCAAGCCTTGCCATGCCTACGTTTGCGGCAAAGCAAATGGCGCACTGGCTCTACCAAAAGCGCGTGCCAAACATAACCGACATGACCAACATCTCCAGCTCGCACCGAGCCGCGCTCGCGGAAAAGTACGAGGTGGGGTTGCGCCATCCCTTGTCAGCACAGGCTTCGCGCGATGGCACAAAAAAATATCTGTTCAGCGTTGCCGGCGAAAAAGCTGCGCACATCGAGTCGGTTTTCATTCCCGATGGCGACCGCGCCACGCTCTGCATCTCGTCGCAAGCGGGTTGCCGTATGGGCTGCCGCTTTTGCATGACGGCGCGAATGGGCTTCGTGCAGCAGCTTTCGTCAGGTGATATTATCAGCCAAATTTTTGGCATTGCCGAAAGTCCTCAGCTCAGCAACCTTGTGTTTATGGGGATGGGCGAGCCACTCGACAACGCCGACGAGCTGCTCAAAGCGCTCAACATCATCACCGCGCCCTGGGGCATGGCCTGGTCGCCAACGCGCGTAACCGTGTCCACCATTGGCTTGCTGCCTGCCCTGCGGCGATTTTTGGACGAGAGCCGCTGCCATCTCGCCCTGAGCTTGCACAACCCTTTTGCCGACGAACGGCGCGAGCTGGTGCCCATGCAAAAGGCTTTTCCGATAGCCGATACGCTGGCCGAAATCCGACGCCACGACTGGCGCGGGCAACGGCGCGTGAGCTTCGAGTACATCCTGTTTGCAGGCCTCAACGACACACCGCAACACGCCACCGCGCTTGCCCGTCTGCTGCAAAATTTGGAGTGCCGCATCAACCTAATTCGCTTTCACCAAATCCCCGACAGCCCGCTACGCGGCACGCCCACAGCAGGCATCGAGCGCTTTCGCGATACGCTCCAAAGCAAAGGTTTCACCGCTACCATCCGCGCTTCGCGGGGTGAGGATATTTTGGCGGCTTGCGGGATGTTGGCTTTAGCTGGCTAATACCAAACTGCTATCAAAATAGTTTCTACTGTACGTTCTGCACGGCGCACGGGTGTAGGTTGTGCCCCGAAAAAGGTCTGTGCTCCGTGCGCAAGACCGCGACAGGTTGCCATTTCTACCATACTGCCATCCCTACGGGATTTCCCCGTTATCAGCTCTGGCATTGTCGCACATCGTATGGTCGCATATCGCACATCGCATTGAAAATCCCGTAGGGTGGGGTGTAAAAAATCAAGATTTCATTTTTGCAAATGTTCGTTCCTTTTTTCGACTACGTTTAGGGCAAGCCCTTATTTTTGGGTTCAA
>JAITOI010000030.1 GCA_031289995.1 Prevotellaceae bacterium
GTCCCTACACATTCGTGGCACGACCAACACCCGTGCGCCATGCAGGACGTTAATCTATCCACCTTGTCATGTTCTACCTATCGTCCTGCCCAGCCGCACGGGTGTAGAGCGTTCCCCGATGGAGACATGCGCTCCGTGCGCAAGACGCGGATAGCTTGCTGTCCGTAGGCTAAAGCCTACGGTTAATAAAGTGCCGTCCCATGCGGGACTGCCCTGGCGCTGTCTTAATCCTAAAATCCTAAAATCCTAAAAATCCTAATTCAGACAGTGGAGTGTCGCACATCGCACAAATGTGCGCTGGCATTGTCGCACATCTCACAGTCTCACAGTCGCACGTCGCGTTCAAAACTGAAAATAAATAAACGGCTGCAATTCGGACGAAGCCACCTGGTAGATGCAGAAAATGGCGATGGCGATGAGCAGCATTTTGACCGCGTCGGGGAGGCGGAGGAAGGCTTCGCGGTAGCCAACTTTGAGGCGCTGCGGCAGGACGTGCAGCAGGTAGGCGAGGCCCATGAGCGCAAACACGCTGCCGTAGCCTGCCACCACGTCGGGGATGATGCTCACGTAAAATTCGCTGCCGATGCGGTGCAGAATGTCGAGCGCTGCGGCAAGATTGGCCGCACGAAAAAATGTCCACGCGAGGCACACGAAGTGGAAGGTGAGCAGCACGCCCAGCGCCCGAGGCATGCGCCACGAGGCAAGGCGGGTGTTCGCCTTGAGCGTGTTGGCCAACCGTCCGGCCACGAGCGCCAAGCCGTGCAGCCCTCCCCACACCACAAACTTTCCGCTGGCGCCGTGCCACAGTCCGCCCAGCAGCATGGTGAGCATCAGGTTGAGGTAGGTGCGCAGCTTGCCGTGGCGGTTGCCGCCAAGCGGGATGTAGAGGTAGTCGCGCAGCCACCGCGAAAGCGAGATGTGCCAGCGCTGCCAAAAGTCGCGCACGCTGGCTGCCTTGTAGGGCGAGTTGAAGTTTGGCGGCAGCCGGAAACCCAGCAGCAGCGCCACTCCCAGCGCGACATCGGTGTAGCCCGAAAAGTCGCAGTAGATTTGAATCGCGTAGCCGTACACGCCCATCAGCAGCTCGAAGCCGGAGTAGAGTAGGGGGTCGTCGAAGATGCGGTCAACAAAGTTGAGCGAGATGTAGTCCGACACCACCATTTTTTTCACCAGCCCGCCGACGATGAGCCAGGCTGCAAGCCACATTTCGCGCCGCGTGAGGCTGTAGTCCTTGTGGATTTGCGGCACAAAGTCGGATGCCCGCACGATGGGTCCGGCCACCAGCGACGGGAAGAACGACACGTAGAATCCGAAGTCGATGAGGCTGCTTAGCGGCTTGAGCTGTCGCCTGTACACGTCGATGGTGTAGCTCAGAATTTGGAAGGTGTAGAACGAAATGCCGATGGGCAAAATGAGCTTGTCGAGCTCAAATTTTTCGTTGCCTGCGAGCATGTTGACCGCCGCCGAAAAAACGTTCACCACGTGGAAGTCCGTGCCCAGCGCACTGTTGACAATGCCGGTGATGAAGTAGGCGTACTTGAAGTAGGCGAGCAGCCCCAGGTTGACCGTAACGCTTGCGGCCAGCAGCAGCTTGCGCTTGCGCTCGCTGGAGCTGCGGTGTATGGCGTGCGCCAGGTTGAAGTCGAGCACGGTGGAGAACAGCAGCAGGGCGAAGTACATGCCGCTCGACTTGTAGTAAAAAAAAATGCTGAACAGCAGCAGGTAGAGGCTTCGCGCCACGCTCAGCTTGCGGTACACGAGCTGGTAGCCCACGAGCAGCGCGGCAAAAAAAATCCAAAACGCAAGGCGGGTGAAGGTGATGGCCGAATCCTCGTTGTAGGCGAAGAGGTGCTCCAAAAATTCGAGTGTGTCCATAGCTCTACGCCCCGCCTGTTAGTTCACGCTCGCAACGTTGCTTCCCTGCTCGCTTTGGTGCAGGTCGCGCAGCAGCGAGCGGCACAGCAGCTCGGCCATGAGCGTTGCGCCGACGTTGCTGAAGTGGCAAAAATCTTTGGCCGCAAGCGAGGGCTGCGCGTAGGCCCACGACACGATGGAGTTTTTGCCGCCCATAGCCGCGTACGAATCCCAGAATGCGCAGCCCGCGCGGAGGGCAGCGTTGCGCTGCGCGTTGCGAATTTTTTCGATGTTGGGGTACGACTCCAGCGCGTTGCTGCTTCCGCGCCGCGCCATGTCGGCCACGCCCACCACCAGTATGGAGGCCTGCGGGGCGAGGCGCCGCAGCAGCGTGAGCTGGGCGTAAAGCTGCTCTTCGTAGTAGGCGTAGCTGCTCACAATTTTTGGCACCACGTTGGTACCAAACTGCATCACGATGCCCCGCACGTCGAGCAGGTTGTAGGCTTGCGCGAGGTAGGCTGCATCGGCCTTGCCGAAGTCCACGCCCGAGCTGCTGCGCAGCGGGATGTTGTCGCAGGCAACGCCGCTGTTGTAGTCGAGCGCGATGCCGTACACCTCCGGCGCACCGCCACGAAACGAAAGCGTAATGTTTTCGCGGCTGCTGCCCATGTTCAGGTTGAGCTGCTGCAGCTGCTCGTCGGCGGAAATTTCGCCGGCAAAAATTGTTTTGGTTGGCGTGCTCACCTCCACCTGACAGGCTTCGCTGCGGTTGGACAGCATCACCTTGACGCGCGAAAATCGCAGCGGCGGATACGCCTTTATCGGCCTCCGCTCCACCTTTATCCATGCGGGTTTGTCGAGCTTTGGTGAGCACCTCACGCTCGACAGCAGGTGCCCCACGCGCAGCGGTTTTTGCAGCTTGTACTTCACCGCCGGCGTGGACGATTGCCAGCCTCCCGACATGGAAATTTTCACCGTTGGGTTGATGGGAATTTGCGGGTTGAGCGCCACGTAGCCCAAGCCTCCGCCGCCGTACTCGCGCTGCAGCTGCTGGCGCAAAATCATGGTCATGCGGTCGGCCTCAATTTGCGAGTCGCCGTAGTGCAGCAGGCGCACCTGCTTGGCCTTGTCGGTGCGCAGCGATGCGAGCTCCTCAAAGAGCTTGCGCATGGCGCTACGGCTGTTGTCGGGGTACTCGATGGGCTGCACGGGCAGCAGCTCCTTCACCTGTTCGGGCGAGCAGCTGAGCGGCAGCAGCGCGTTTTTGTCAGGCTCACTTTCGGCGGCCGAAACTTCCACAATTCGGTGCTCGCTGCAGTCGATGGTGAACGCGTCGGTGGCCTGCGTGTGAGGCTTGTCGAGCAGCGCATCAATGCTTGGAAACGTAAGCGTAACGCGGGGCGAAAGCTGAATGCCCTGAGCTGGAAAAATGAGGCTAACGATAAAAAAAAAGGCAAGCACCGCAGCCAACCTCAGCAGTACGTCGAGGGGACGAAGGTGTATCGTTGTGCCGTTCATACCTTGCGCGCCTTAACGTAGATGTTGAGCCGTTGCCCAGCGTTGATGCGGTTTGAGCGCAGGGCGTTCCACTGCTTGAGCTCCTGCACGCTCACGCGGTAGCTGCGGGCAATGCTGCTCAGCGTGTCGCCCTGGCGCACCCTGTACGCCATCTTGGTGCGTCCGCTGGGCACGTAGGCGGTGAACTCGGCGGGCGCCACCATCGACTTGGGGTTGTACTCCTCGGCGCGGTAGAGCGCAATGCTGGCGGCTTTGTCGATGTATGCGTTGGTAAAAAACGTGGGCAGCTTGAGGCTGCACGGCTGCTCGTTGCCGGGGACAATGTCGCGCCGGTACTGCGGGTTGAGGTCGCGCAGCGTGGCCACCGAAATGCCCACCACCGCCGATATTTGGTCGAAGTGCATCCACTGGCTCACGCTCACCGTGTCGTAGTCGTTGAGCTGGCTGTAGTCGTACTTGGGCGCCGACAGGCCGTGCTCCTTGCAGTAGCTCATCATGTAGGCCGCGCCAATAAAGGCGGGAACGTAGCCGCGTGTTTCGCGTGGCAGGAAGTTGTAGATGCCCCAAAAGTCGCTTTTTCCCGACCGCCGGATGGCCTTGTTGACGTTGCCCGCGCCGCAGTTGTAGGCGGCCATGGCGAGCGCCCAGCTGTTGTAGGTGTTGTACAAGTCGCGCAGGTGGCGGGCTGCAGCGTGAGTGGCGGCAACGGGGTCGCGCCGGTCGTCGATGGTGGAGTTGATGCGCAGGCCGTACATCTTGCCGGTGGAGTACATAAACTGCCACATACCCGTTGCCCCTGCACGCGACACTGCGCGTGGGTTGAGGGCCGATTCGATGACGGCAAGGTAGCGCATTTCGAGCGGCAATCCGTACTGGTCGAGGATGGGTTCGATGAGCGGAAAGTAGAACTCCGACGCGGCCAAAATCTCCGCCGCCTTATCGCGCTTTTGCTCGGTGTACATCTTGATGAAGCTGCGCACAACGCTGTTGAAAGGCAAGTCCATCACCGAGTGCAGGCGTGCGAGCCGCGCAATGTACATCGAGTCCGACACCGTGGCGGGCATCATCGGCTCTTCGGACAGCCTTGTTGTAACCTCCGTCATTTCGTCGGGCTGTAGCTCGGCGGTGTCGAGAGGTTCGTCCACGCTGTCCACGTCGTCCATCACGTTTTGCGTGTACGATTGTGGGGTGTAAGGCTCGCGCCCGTACTGCGCCGCAAGCGTGATGGGCAGCGCGATGAGAAAGGAAAAAACAAATGCTGATTTCAAAATTTCAGAAGATTTGATGGTTCAAAAAAATTACAAAAAACGCGGCAAAGGTAGGGAAAAAATGTGGTGTGTGCAAATTGTCCATGACGGTGATACAACAACGCGCAATTTTTTTTGATGTACGAAAACTTTTACCTACCTTTGCGCCCAAATTATTGCCAACGCGCAACAGCAACACATTAATTTTTTTGACCATGAAAGACTTCAACATCGCAGGCCCCTGTAACCCTGCAAAACACTACATGATTGATGCTGCCACCCGCCTGAAAGGCGTGGAGCGACTCATCGACAAGGAGCAATATTTTGTGATTCATGCTGCGCGGCAGAGCGGAAAAACCACGTACTTGAACGACCTCGTTGACCATCTCAACGCCAAAGAACAGTGCTACGCGCTGTACTGCACGCTGGAAA
>JAITOI010000049.1 GCA_031289995.1 Prevotellaceae bacterium
GCCTGAATTTTGGCTAACTCGGCCTGCTTTTCAGCGGCCTTTTGGTTGCGTCCGCACGAACCGGTGCCGCTCACAACTAATGCTCCAAGGAGCAGTACAAAAACTTTTTTCATGATGAGTGTTTTTTGTTATTTTTTTGTTTTGAATTTCTAAGCAATAAAAAACGGTACAAAAGTAGGGACTTTATTTGGAATAAACAAACTCTTAACATTAATTATCAAATTTGCCCTTCGTTTTGCTATGCATCAATGTTGGCATAAGTAGCGTGCGCCTCAATAAACTCGCGGCGTGGAGCGACTTCATCGCCCATCAGCATGGAGAAAATGCGGTCGGCTTCGGCAGCGCTTTCGATGCTCACCTGACGCATCGTACGCTGTTCGGGATTCATCGTAGTCTCCCACAGCTGGTCTGGATTCATCTCGCCCAAGCCTTTGTAGCGCTGCACGTCAACCGCCGAATCTTTGCCCTTGCCCAGCTCGTCGATGGCGGCCAGCCGTTGCTGGTCGTCCCAGCAATACTGCTGCTGCTTGCCGCGCTTCACGAGGTAGAGCGGCGGCGTGGCGATGTAGAGGTGGCCGTTCTTGACAAGGTCGTTCATGTGGCGAAAAAAGAAGGTCATGATGAGCGTCGCAATGTGGCTGCCATCAACGTCTGCGTCGGTCATAATGATGACGCGATGGTAGCGCAATTTGGATAGGTTGAGCGCCTTGCTGTCCTCCTCCGTGCCAATGGTAACGCCGAGTGCGGTGAAAATATTTTTGATTTCCTGGCTCTCGTAAATCTTGTGCTCCATTGCTTTTTCCACGTTCAGAATTTTGCCGCGCAGCGGGAGTATGGCCTGAAATTCTTTGTCGCGTCCTTGCTTGGCTGAGCCGCCTGCCGAGTCGCCCTCGACAAGGAAAACTTCGCACTTGGATGGGTCGCGGTTGGAGCAGTCCGACAGCTTGCCGGGCAAGCCTGCTCCCGACAGCACCGACTTGCGCTGCACCGTTTCGCGCGCCTTGCGTGCAGCGTATCGCGCGGTGGCGGCCAGCACCACTTTTTCGACAATGAGCTTGGCCTCTTTCGGATTTTCTTCGAGGTAAAAATCGAGCGCTTCGCTCACCGCCTGCGACACCACAGCGGCAATGTCGCTGTTGCCAAGCTTGGTTTTGGTTTGCCCCTCAAACTGAGGCTCAGCAACCTTTACAGAGATTACGGCAGTGAGGCCTTCGCGAAAATCGGCGGGGTCAATTTCGAACTTCAGCTTCGCCAGTGCGCCACTTTTTTCGGCATACGCCTTGAGCGTGCGCGTAAGCGCCATGCGGAATCCGGTGAGGTGAGTGCCCCCCTCGATGGTGTTGATGTTGTTGACGTAGGAGTGGATATTTTCGTTGAAGTCGGTGTTGTACTGCATCGCAAACTCAACAGGCACGCCGTTTTTCTCGGTCTCCATGTAGATGGGTTTTTCTATCAGCTTCTCGCGACTGGCGTCGAGGTAGGCCACAAATTCGCGCAACCCATCCTGCGAAAAAAACGTTTCGTTTCGCTGCGCACCCTCAGCATTCACCTTGCCTGAGCGGTCATCAACAATGGTTAGCCGTATGCCCTTGTTGAGGAATGCGAGCTCGCGCAAACGGCGTGCAAGGATTTCGTAGTCGTACTCGGTGCTCTGCTTAAAAATTTCCTCGTCGGGCTTAAACGTAATGGTGGTGCCGCGTTGCGATGATGCCTCCAGCTCCTGCAGCTCCGTTTGCGGAAGGCCTTTGCTGAACTCCATGCGGTAGTGTTTGCCATCGCGATACACGTCGGCCACCAGCTTTATCGAAAGCGCGTTGACGCACGAAACGCCCACGCCGTGCAGGCCTCCGGACACCTTGTAGGTGGCCTTGTCGAACTTGCCGCCCGCGTGCAGCTTGGTGAGCACGACCTCGAGCGCCGAGCGCATTTCGCCGGTTTCGAGCTCCATATATCCAACGGGAATGCCGCGCCCATCGTCAGCTACGGTAACGGAGTTGTCCTCGTTGATGCGCACGTCAATGTTGGCGCAGTAGCCTACCAGCGCCTCGTCGATGGAGTTGTCGATTACCTCGTACACCAAGTGGTGCAGGCCTCGCGAGCCAACATCGCCGATGTACATCGAGGGTCGCTCGCGCACGGCCTCCAAGCCTTTGAGCACCGTAATATTTTTTTCGGTGTAGTCGCCGCCATCGCTTTGCAGCGGCTGATTCAGATTTTCTTCTGCCATAGTTTTTTCGTTAAAAAATCTCGCAAAGGTACGCAAAATATACGAACAATGGTTACGCGGGGCGAGAAAATTTTTATCAACAATTTGCTATCAGCTCCACAAAATCAACAGGGCAACCGCATCAAAATTCAAACGTCCTGCATGGCGCACGGGTGCAGGCCGTGCCCCGAAGGAGAGCAGTGCTCCGTGCGCAAAGACGCTGCTGTGTTGCCAACCGCAGGCTGCGCTACCGCTTGCCTGCGGTTATGAAAATTGCGTTCCTTCGGAACTTGCAGAATA
>JAITOI010000082.1 GCA_031289995.1 Prevotellaceae bacterium
TTGATAATTTCCTGTGCGCTGGCCGAGAGACCAAAGAATAGGGCGCCCACCACGCACATAAAAAGGTAGGCGGGGATGTTGACGTTTTCGCTAAAAATGTACTGGTAGAGGTTGCCGGGCGTGCCGGTGGTGGACTTGGTGAAGTAGCCGAGAATGAAGGCCAGCAGGGGCGCTTCGAGCAGCGTGATGAGCAGGTACTGCCGGTTGGCGAGCTTGGCTTTGAGGTTGCGCTGCACGAAGATGGCGACTTGCCGCAGGCGACGCGGAATTTTGAAATCGTTGGTGGGTAGCTCGCTTTTTTGCGGCTGCTCGCTCCAGATGTGTGGGTTGATTTTTTGCAGGTATCGCCTGTACCACTCTTCGGCAGTGCGCTTGCGCTTTCGCGTCAGCTTGCCGTACTCGTTCACCACGCGGGCTTCGACCACCTTTAGGATGAGGTCGGTGTTGACGTTGCCGCAGGTGGCGCACTCGCTCTCGTCGGGGTTGATGAAGTGCGCGGCTTCCTTGAAGTAAACGATGGCGTCCATCGGGTTGCCCTGAAAAATCATACGCCCGCCGTGGTCCATTACCAGCACGCGGTTGAAGAGCTTGTAGAGGTCGCTCGAGGGCTGATGGATGTTGACCACGACAAGCTTTCCGCGTAGCGTTTGTTTTTTGAGGAGCAGCATCACCTTTTCGGAGTCGATGGACGAGAGGCCGGATGTAGGCTCGTCCACGAAGAGCACCGAGGGGTGTCGCATCAGCTCCAGGGCGATGTTGAGTCGCTTGCGCTGTCCGCCGCTGATGAACTTGTTGAGGGGAGTGCCCACCTTGAGATTGCGCGCCTCCACGAGGTCGAACTGCTCGAGCGCGGCGTCAATTTCGCGGTCGATTTGCCGACGGCTGTAGTCGCGAAAACAAAGCAGGGCGTTGTAGTAGAGATTTTCGTACACGGTGAGCTCCTCGATGAGCAGCTCGTCCTGCGGCACAAATCCGACCACGCCTTTGAGCGCGTCGCAGTCGGAGTGGAGGTCGTGGCCGTTGATGGTGATTTGTCCGGTGCGCAGCTTGAGCTGTCCGTTGAGCAGGTTGAGCAGCGTGGATTTGCCCACGCCGCTGCCGCCCATGATGCCCACCAGCTCGCCCGACCGCGCGTGGAACGAGAAGGGGTGCACGCCGTCTTCGCTGCCGCGAAAGCGGTAGCTGATGTTGGTGCCCACTAGCTCGATGCGCTGCTCCTCGACGCTGCCGGTGAACGCGCCGAAAACTTTGTTGTAGTAGATGGAGCTGATGCGCGGGCTGCGGATAACCGAGCCTACGCCGAAGATGTAGGCGCTGCCTACGTTGAGGTTGCGGCCGTTGAGGAAGAAGTTGCTTTGGCCAAAATATTTTACCAGCAGCGTGGTGGTGCTTTTGACGTAGAGCACGAACACTTTGCCCCGCAATTTTTTATTTTCGAGGAAGCGGATTTTTGAGGCTACGTAAGGGTTTGCGTGCGACACCAGCAGCACGTTTTCGTTGGTCGGCATGGCGCTCTCATCGGCCAGCATGAAGGCCGTTACGTTGTCAAATTCATGCTCGCAAATGCGCATCAGCGTTGCAAATTCGTGCATGCTTTCGAGCAGCGCGGGCGTGGCCATACGCAGCTCGCCGATGAACTCCACCAGCTGCATGAAGAGCCACATTTTTTGCGGCTGCTCGCTGTCCTTGTTCACGCTTTCGGAGAGGCGCGCGAGGCTGTTGCGAAACAGGTAAATGGTTTCGGCATTTTGCTGCCGGAGCTGCTCAAAATTTTGCTTGTGGAAGGCGCACTGGCCGTCGAATTGCTGCAGCACTTCGTCGATTTGGTGCGGGTTCATATCCTTGTGCTCCATAAATCGCGCAAGGACTTCACGCGCCGCTGAAGCATCCACCTCGGCCTTCACCACAAACAGCGCGAAGAGCTGGGTTAGCGTGGAGAGTAGAGATTCGTTCATTTTGCAGGGTAGGTTTTATTTCTTTTTGTTTCCGGTTTTCAGCATAGCCTTCCACAAATCGGCGAAGCTGTCGAAGTCCTCCTGGTAGACTACGCCTACGCCGAAGCGGTTGGAGCCGGCTACCATTTCGGTGTACTGGTCGTTGGAATGGCTGAAGGCGCGGAGGCGAAGCTTGCCAGATTTGTCGAGCAAAAACTCCACGTCCACATCGCCCACAACGTTGCTGCTATTGGGATTGACGAGCTTGCGGTTGGACTGCTGCTCGACGCTTACGCTGAACAAAATGCGGTCGGTGATGGTGCCGTTGTAGGACGCGCCAACGTCAACATCGTTGAAGAAGCTGCTGGTAGCGGGCGTAAGCGAAACGCTGAGGTCGCCGCCCACAAGCTGCGAAATGAGGCGCGAAACGTTCATGGTCAGCAAGCCGCCAAGCGTTGCGCCGCCAAGGCTTGAGCCTAACGAACCCATTTCCTGCTGCGGCATAAATCGCTCCATGAGCAGCAGCGAAAGAAACTGCATGGCCATGTTGTCTTCGGTGTTGAGCTGGGCGCGCAGCATTTCGCGCGTTTCGTTGTCGGCGCTGGGCGCATTGATTTCGAATTTGATGTTGGGCGCAACAAGATTTCCGGTCATCACCACCTTGCAATCGAGCGCCACCGGACGGCGATAGCGGCTGTTGAGCGAGGTGTCGCCAAACAAGTCGGAGAGCGGTGCGCGCACCTTGTACACGGCCTGAATGTTGGCGGTGGTCATCGCCACATCGCCGTTGAAGCTGATGGTGCTTCCGCTCTCGATTTTGAATTTTTTGCTCACCAAATTTTGGATGGAAATGGAGTATTCGCCGCGCTGAATGGTGTAGCTGCCCATCACGCGAAACGTGCCCTTGGC
>JAITOI010000084.1 GCA_031289995.1 Prevotellaceae bacterium
AATAATAGTGTTTAATAGTGGAAAATAGTAGAAAATAGTGTATCTTTGCAGTCTGATTTTAGTACAGATTTTTTAGAAAAGATACAACCATGTCGATGGCATCGTTCATAGGAAAACATGCGTGCAAGCGCGACGAGCAGGGTAGAGTTCCCTTCCCGGCGGCGTTTCGCAGCCTTGTTTCGCCGTCGGCAAACCCGCAGCAAGACAAGGATGGCAAGGTGGTGCAGCTGCGCCTCGTGGTGCAAAAAGAGCTCGATGCGCCTTACCTCACCATCATGACCGAGGACGAATCTGAAAAGAAAATTGCCTACTACCACGAGCGGCTCGACCCCTATAACAGCGAGCAACAAGAGGTGCTTGACACGCTGTTTGACAGCATGACCTCCGCCGATATCGACAGCGCAGGCCGCATCATGCTTCCCAAATGGCTGGTGGAGGACGTGGGCATGGGTAAGGACGTGCTGTTTCTCGGAATGGGTCGCGAAATTCATCTGTGGGATAGGCCGCGCTACGAGGAAATTAAGAGCCAGCGAAGCCCCGAAAAGATTGCGGAAATGAAGAAATTTTTGCAAAGGAAAACGGGAGGAAATTGAGTAGTTAAAATAGTTTTGTACATCGAAAAAAATGTCGGAATTTTTACCATATCACGTGCCGGCGCTGCTGGCAGAATGCGTTGAAGCCTTAGCCGTCAAGGCGAGCGGAACCTACGTGGACCTTACGTTTGGTGGTGGTGGTCATGCGCGCGAAATCCTTCAACGTCTCGGCGTGAAGGGGCGGCTGCTGGCCTTTGACCAAGACGCCGACGCGGAGGCAAACGCAGCGCTCATCGGCGACAAGCGACTTACGCTGGTGAGGGGCAACTTCCGGTTTTTGCGCAGCTACCTACGCTACCACAAAGCTGGTGAGGTGGACGGCATTCTTGGCGACCTTGGCGTATCGTGGCACCAGTTTGACACAGCCGAGCGAGGCTTCTCGTTCCGCTTCGATGCTGCGCTTGACATGCGCATGAATAGCTGCGGCGAGCGCACCGCCATTGACGTGATTAACGGCAGTACGGTGGCCGATTTGAGCCGCATTCTGTCGGTCTACGGCGAGCTGCCCAACGCGCGTAAGCTGGCCGCAATGGTAGAGCAGGCGCGGCGCGACAAGCCTATCACCACGGCGGGCGAGCTGGTGGAGGCGCTCAGGCCGGCGCTGCCAAAGATTGATGAGCACAAGGTTTTGGCAAAAATTTTTCAGGCCTTGCGCATTGAGGTCAACCGCGAGATGCAGGCGCTGGAGCAAATGCTGGCGCAGACTGCGAAGGTGATTAAGCGGGGCGGGCGGATAGCGATTATTTCGTACCACTCGCTCGAAGATAGGATGGTGAAAAATTTTATTCGCTGCGGCAACGTGCATGGCGAGCAGAGCAAGGATTTGTTTGGCAACGTGAGCGTACCGTTTGTGGCCGTCAACAGAAAAGTGATAACGCCCGGCGAGGCCGAAATTGCAGGCAACACGCGGGCGCGAAGTGCGAAGCTGAGGGTGGCGGAAAAGATTTGAAAATTTGAAGATTTGAAGATTTGAAAAAATGGTTTCGCTTACGGCAGCAGCAAAGCAAGGATAGTATTGGATTTGATAAAATTTGAAGTAAAATGTTTAGCAGTAAAAAAGATGGCTTGCGCGAATTTGAGGACGTGCGAGAGGTGGGCAAAAAGACGCGCCGCGTCTTGTCCGGCTTGGTGAAGGGCAACAGAAATTTCACTGAGTGGGTACGCAAAAATTTTGGTTTTATGCTGTTCCTTGTTGGGTTTGGATTTTTGTACATCACCCACCACTACTGGGTTGACAACATGGCAAAGGAGAAGCAGCGGCTGGCCGAGAAGGTGCGCAGCCTCAAGGAGGAAACCATTGTGGTCGGTGCAAGGTTGACGGGAATGCACAGCCAGGCCTCGGTGAAGTACGAGGTGGAGAGGCGAGGGCTGAACCTGATGGAGTCGACCAGCCCGCCTACGATTTTGATGGCAAACGATGATTAATTTAGCTGCATCGGGAAGCTGGCAGCTGCGGTAAATAGGTACTAATTTTCGACAAAAAAACGACAAAAATGTCTGTAAAACTTACATTACGGCGGAGGTTTACGATTATCTACGTTGTGTGGTGCATCATAAGTGTGATTGGCGCTGCGCGGCTGGTGTGGGTTGCACGCGGCTGGGATGGCGAGAGGGAGAAGGCGCAAAAAATCATTGAGGCGTGCAGCGTTGACACCACAAAGATTGAGCCTATTCGTGGCAACATTTTTGCGCACGACGAGCGCCTGCTGGCCACCACCAGCTTTCGCTACAACCTCTACACCGACTTCAATGCGAACGGCCTGCACGACTCGATTTTCGATAAGTCGGTGGACTCGCTGGCGATAGTATTGAACAACATTTTGCCGGGCAAAACTGTCGCCGACTATGCCAAAGAGCTTCGTGCAGACCGCCAGAAAGCAAAGAGTGACGCCAGCCACCGAACGCATCGCTACCGCAAGCTGGCGACGCGAGCCGTTGACTATGCAGAGCTGAAGCAGCTGAAGCAGCTGTCCATGATGCGCCGCAAACCCAATAGTGGCGGGCTAATTGTGATGTCGATACTGCACCGCATTCACCCACACGGCGACATGGCGCGCAACACCATTGGCCGCACCAACGCCAACAGCAACGGCTACATTGGCATTGAGGCCGCATACAACACGCAGCTGTGCGGCACGCCGGGCATGGAGCTACGCCAGCAAACCACCGGCCGCAACTCGTGGATTCCTGTCAGCAGTAAGCCGCAGATAACGCCGATGGATGGCTGCGACATTGTGACTACGCTCGACGTGGACATGCAAACGATGGTCGAAAGCGTCATTGCCGAACACCTGAAGAGCAACGAATACCTACAGTGGGGCACGGCTGTGGTGATGGAGGTGGCCACCGGCGAAATACGCGCCATTGCCAACAAGCGCAGGAAAGGCGAGAGCATCGTGGAGGACGACAACTACGCTTTGAACTACCGCAAAGACCCAGGCTCGACCTTTAAGTTGGCCTCGTATATGGTGATGCTCGAAAAGGGCATGAACCTTACCGATGCAGTGAATACGGGCGATGGCACAATGGTTTTGTACGACAAAAGCATCGAAGATGAGACCAGAAAAGGCGGCATGATGAGCCTGATTGAGGCGTTTGAAAAATCGTCAAACGTAGGCACCGTGCGGCTTATACAGCAGGCCTATCCGAGCAAGAGCGGTGAGCGTGATTTTGCCGAACGCATCGAGGCGCTCAAGCTGAAGGACGTGTCGCGCTTTGACCTTTCGCCCACGCAGCGCATAGAGCCGAGCATCAAGTCGGCTGACAAATTTTCGGGTCTCACGCTGGCCATGATGAGCATTGGCTACGAGCTGGAGGTTACGCCACTGCAAACGCTCGCGCTTTACAACGCGGTGGCCAACCACGGCGAGATGGTGATGCCCAGATTTATCAAGGCTTTGCGGCAGGAAGAACGCGTGGTGAAAATATTTCCGAAGCAGGTGGTGAACAAGTCGATTTGCTCGGAAAAAACGTTGAGAAAGCTGCACCAAATGCTGCTTGGAGTAGTTGAAAACGGAAGCGCACAGCGGGCACGAAGCAAGTCGTTTCAGATTGCGGGTAAGACCGGAACCGCCCACGTGGCCGAGGATAAGCGAGGCTACACCAACCAAAAGTTGGCGTCGTTTGCGGGTTATTTTCCTGCCGACGCGCCCAAGTACAGCTGCATTGTGGCGTTCAAAACCATTGACACGCCGGTGAAGCTGTACGGTGGAGTTATTGCTGCGCCAGTGTTCAAGGAGATTGCCGAAAGCGTGTATGCGCACTCGTTGGCGTGGAATTTGCCCGTCAAGCAAAAGACCGAACCGCTCGAAGCGCCTTACGTCAAGAGCGGTCGGCACGATAAAATGCGGCGCGTGCTCAACGTACTCCAGATACCCATACTTGGCGAAAACGAGGCTGTGCCTTGGGTTAGCGCACGTCCCGATGGGCACGAAGTGGCGGTGCAGGAAAAACCGATGATACAAAATCTGGTGCCCGACGTGAACAATATGGGCTTGCGCGACGCCATCTACCTGCTCGAAAATGCTGGGCTACGCGTAATTTTTTCGGGTAAGGGCACGGTGAAAGCGCAGAACCCTATGCCCGGAACGGCCTGCAAGAGGGGCGACGAGGTGAGGCTGACGATGACTTACAGCAGCTGATGAAATGAAAAATGAAAAACTATAGTGGCATGAAATTTTCGGAAATCATAGAGCAGATAAGCGTTGTAGCGGTGCATGGCAGCGCTGACGTTGACATCACGTCGGTGAGCATCGACAGCCGTGAGGCTTGCGCGGGGCAGTGTTTTATTGCGCTGCGTGGCACAAACGTAGATGGGCACACGTTTATCGGCGACGCCGTTGGCAAGGGAGCTGCGGCGGTCATTTGCGAGCAGCTGCCGCAAACGCTCGCGCCGCATGTTTGCTACGCCGTGGTGAAAAATGCAGATAGCGCTGCAGGCCTTGCTGCATCGGCGTTTTACGGGCATCCGTCGCGCTACATGAAGCTGATTGGCATTACCGGCACCAACGGAAAAACCACCACCGTAACCCTCCTCTACAAGCTCTTCAAAGCCTTGGGGTATAAGGTGGGGCTGATTTCAACGGTGGTGTACAAGGTGGACGAAAAAACGGTGGAGGCCACGCACACCACGCCCGATTCGATTACGCTCAACCGCCTGCTGCGCGACATGGTGGACGCAGGCTGCACCTACTGCTTCATGGAGGTGAGCTCGCACTCCATCGTGCAGCGGCGCATAGAAGGCTTGACGTTTGCGGGCGGCATTTTCAGCAACATCACGCACGACCACCTCGACTACCACAAAACGTTTGAGGAGTACATCCGCGCAAAAAAATTATTCTTCGATGAGCTGCCCCCAAGCGCTTTCGCGCTCACCAACGCCGACGAGCGCAACGGCAGGGTGATGCTGCAAAACACCAAGGCCATCGTGAAGACTTACGCGCTGCACACCACCGCCGATTTCATGTGTAAAATCATCGAGCAGCAGATGGACGGAATGCTGCTCAACATCAACGGCAGTGAGGTGTGGACGCGCCTCATCGGCGACTTCAACGCCTACAACGTAAGCGCCATCTACGGTGCAGCGATGTTGCTTGGCGCTCCGCACGACGAGGCGATACGCATCATTAGCACGCTGAGCGCAGTGGCAGGGCGGTTTGAGTACGTCAAATCGGCCACAGGCATTACCGCCATTGTGGACTACGCGCACACGCCCGACGCACTGGTGAACGTGCTCGGCACCATCAACCGCCTGCGCAGCAAAACGCAAAAGCTGATAACCGTGGTGGGCTGCGGCGGCAACCGCGACCGCAGCAAGCGTCCCGTCATGGCGAAGGTGGCCAGCGAGAGCAGCGACAAGCTCATCCTGACCAGCGACAACCCGCGCAAGGAAAAACCCGAAGACATTCTTGCCGAGATGTACGAGGGCGTGAGCGCCGATGCACGCAAGCACACGCTCACCATTGCCGACCGTCGTGAGGCCATCAAAACGGCGGTGATGCTGGCGCAAAAAAGCGACATCATTTTGGTGGCGGGCAAAGGCCACGAAGACTACCAAATTGTCGGCACAGAGAAGCGCCACTTCGACGACAAGGAAGAAGTGATGAAGGCTTTCGCCTTGAACGAAGAATGAAAAATAGGAAGTGAAAAATAAAATAAAAATTTAGTCATGCTTTACCATCTCATCAACTACATAGGCAAGCTCTATGATTTTCCGGGCGAGCGGTTGATCAACTACATCTCGTTTCGCGCGGGCGTGGGCGTGGTGCTGTCGCTGCTCATCGGCATTGTGTTTGGCAAAAAAATTATTGTCATGCTTAAGCGCAAGCTCATCGGCGAGGACATTCGCGACCTCGGCCTGGAAGGGCAAATGCAGAAGAAGGGCACACCCACCATGGGAGGCATCATCATCCTCATCTCCATCCTTGTGCCCACGCTGCTGCTGGCCGACCTCACCAACATGTACACCTGGCTGATGATTGTTAGCACCGTGTGGCTTGGCACGCTTGGATTTTTGGACGACTACATCAAGGTTTTCAAAAAAAAGAAGGATGGTTTGCGCGGCAAATTCAAAATCATCGGGCAGGTCGGACTCGGCATCATTGTTAGCCTTGCGCTATACTTCAACAGCGCACGGCAGCCCGAAATCAGCACCGCCTCGCCCGCTTCGGAGGAGGTGCAGAGCGCTCGCAGCGCCCATGTGGAGTTGAAAACCACCATCCCGTTTTTCACCAACAACGAGTTTGACTACAACGTGCTGGTGCCCGATTTTTGCGGCAAGCATAAGCCAATCGTGGGGTGGATAGTGTTCATGCTGGTAACCATTTTTATTGTGGCGGCAGTGTCGAACGGCGCCAACCTCACCGACGGGATGGATGGCCTTGTATCCGGCGTTACCATTATGATTGGCATTGCGCTGGGCATCCTTGCGTACTTGTCGAGCAACACGGTGTACGCAAATTATCTCAACATTATGTTCATCCCGAAATCGGAAGAGCTGGTGGTGTTTATGGCCATCATGCTGGGCGCTCTCATCGGTTTTTTGTGGTACAACGCCTACCCCGCGCAGGTGTTTATGGGCGACACCGGCAGCCTCGCGCTGGGCGGAATTATTGCGGTGTTCGCCATCATCATTCACAAGGAGCTGCTCATCCCAATCCTTTGCGGTGTCTACTTTGCAGAGAGCGTGTCGGTGGTGGTGCAGGTGAGCTACTTCAAGTGCACCAAGCGCAAGTATGGCGCGGGAAGGCGCATATTTCTTATGGCTCCGCTGCATCACCACTACCAAAAGAAGGGCTATTCGGAGGCAAAAATCGTAACCCGATTTTGGATTATCGCCGCGCTGCTGGCCATTGCATCGGTGCTGATGTTGAAAATGCGGTAGAAAAATATTGACCAAAAAAGTGGAATTTTTAGAGCAACAAAAAATGCGAAAGCGACTGGTAATACTTGGCGGAGGCGAGAGCGGCGTAGGCGCTGCGGTGCTGGGCAAAAAACAGGGATACGATGTTTTTTTGTCCGACAGCGGAACGCTCAAGCCCGAGTATGCAGCGACTTTGCGGCAGCACAACATCGCGTTTGAGCAGGGCGGGCATAGCGAGGCCAGCATCCTCAACGCAGACGAAGTGGTGAAAAGTCCGGGCATACCCGACACCGTACCGCTGCTGCAAAAGTTAATGGCGGCGGGCGTTCCGGTGGTGTCCGAAATTGAATTTGCAGCGCGATACACCCGCGCAAAAATGGTGTGCATCACCGGCAGCAACGGCAAAACTACCACCGCCTCGATTATCTACTACATGATGAAAATTGCGGGGCTGAACGTAGGTTTGGGAGGCAACATCGGGCAGAGCTTCGCCATGCAGGTGGCCACGCAAAGCTACGACTACTATGTGCTGGAGCTAAGCTCATTTCAGCTCGACAACATGTACCGCTTTAAGGCCGACGTGGCGATTTTGCTCAACATCACACCCGACCACCTTGACCGCTACGACCACCAGCTGGAGCGCTACGCACGCTCCAAGTTCCGCATCGCGCAAAACATGACGAGCGACGGCTGCTTCATTTACTGCGCCGACGACCCAATAACCACGCAGCATTTGCCCGAGTTCGACATCGAGGCGCAGCGCTGCAGCTTCACCCTTAACGATAATTCCGACCATAGCTCAACTGCCTTTTTAACCAACAACCAACTTACATCAATGTACGCAAACGAGATATTTGAAGCCCCCACGGGCGAGCTTTCGCTGAAAGGCAAGCACAACCTCTACAACTCAATGGCCACCGTCATTGCAGGGCAGGTGCTGAGGATAAAAAAAGACGTTATCCGCAAAAGCCTGTCCAGCTTTGAGAGCATCGAGCATCGCCTCGAGCCGGTGCTCAGCGTGGGCGGAGTGCTGTTCGTGAACGACAGCAAAGCCACCAACATCAACTCGACGTGGTACGCGCTCGACAGCATGACGGCGCCCACGGTGTGGATTGTGGGCGGTAAGGACAAGGGCAACGACTACGGTGAGCTGCTCGAGCTGGTGCGCAAAAAAGTCAAAGCCATTGTCTGCCTCGGCGTGGACAACAGCAAAATTTACGCCGCGTTCGACGGCATCACGCCCACCATGGTGGACACCAAATCGGCTGCCGATGCGGTGCAGGCGGCCTACAAGCTGGCCACGAAGGGCGACACCGTGTTGCTTTCGCCGGCCTGTGCCAGCTTCGATTTATTCCAAAACTACGAAGACCGCGGACGGCAGTTTAAGGCCGCTGTGCGCGAGCTCTAACACAAAAAAATATATGAAAACCATGAACTTTTTTAGCAAATACATCGAGCTGAAAGGCGATAAAGGAATTTGGATAGCAGTGGGATTGCTTGCCATTTTTTCGCTGCTGGTGGTTTACTCATCCACCGCCAACATTACGCTTCGCGCAAACGTAAGCCCGTTTGGCTACTTCATCAAACACTTCGCGTTCCTCGCGGTTGGCTTCATCATCATCTACGTTTTGTCGCGCGTGCGCTACACCATTTTTATGTCGGCGGCCAAGCTGGGCTACTACGCGAGTCTGGCGCTGCTGTTGGCCATGCTGGTGTTGGGACAAACCTACAACCAGGCGGCGCGAACGCTCGCCGGATTTCAGCCCGCGGAGCTTGCCAAGGTGGCGCTCATCCTGTTTATGGCCGAAAGAATTACCGCGAAGCAGGAGATGATAAAAAGTTTTGGGCAGGGTTTTTGGCGAGTGCTGTGGCCGTTTTCGCTCACCTGCTTAATCATCTTCATGTCGAATTTTTCTACCGCTGCAATCCTTGCCATCACTTGCATGGTGATGGTTTTCGTGGGGCGCGCAAAGCTCGTGCATCTGCTGGCCACAGTGCTCACTGTGGCGGCGCTGTTTGCCGCGCTGATGGGCTTTACGCACGCGGTGGTAACCTTCACCGACGGTATGGGGCGGACAAATCAACCGCTCTCCGGCTTCTGGAAAACGAGCCAGACCGTCATCAACAAGACCCGCCTGCACACCATGTACAGCCGCGTAACAGCCTACGCATCCAGCGACAGCGAGGCCAACCGCAACAGCCGCACGCAGGCCGATTATGCGCACGCAGCCCTTGTTGCGGGTGGCGGTTTTTGGGGCGTTGGCCCGGGCAACAGCCAGATGAAGTACAGGCTACCGGAGGCCTTCAGCGATTTCGTGTACGCCATTGTGGTTGAGGAGTACGGCTTGGTGTCGTCAATATTTTTGGTGGTGCTCTACCTCATCATCATGTTTCGCGTGGGCGTAATTGTGCGCAGGGCAAACCGATTTTTCCCCGCCATGCTGGCCATTGGTATTGGCACGCAAATCACGCTGCAGGCCTTGGTACACGTGTGGGTGGTGGTGGGGCTGCTGCCGGTAACAGGGCAAAATTTGCCCTTCATCAGCCAAGGCGGTTCGTCCATTATTTTCACCTGCATTATGCTTGGAATGCTGCTTAGCGTGAGCCGCTACGTTGACGAGCAGGAGGCGGAAGAGGCTGTTGCTGCCGAGCAGATAGCTGTCGCGAAGCCAATGCCGGAGCCGGTTGTAGCGACTTAATATCAACCTCAAACTTTAGAAATCGTGAAACGAATTATCATCAGCGGAGGCGGAACAGGCGGACACATTTTTCCGGCCATATCCATTGGCAACGCGCTGCAACAGGCGGCGCCGGAGGTGGAGATTTTGTTTGTTGGCGCCGAGGGCAAAATGGAAATGGAAAAGGTGCCCGCAGCGGGCTACCGCATTGTCGGTTTGCCGGTGGTAGGTATTCAGCGCAAAGTTTTTTCGCTGAAAAATCTGCGCGTGCCCGTCCTGCTCGTGCGCAGCCTTCGCCATGCGGCGAAAATCATTCGCGACTTCAAACCCGACGCCGTTGTTGGCGTGGGAGGCTACGCCAGCGCACCCATCCTATGGAAGGCGCAGCGGCACCACATTCCCACGCTCATTCAGGAGCAGAACTCCTACGCCGGCCTCACCAACAAAATGCTCGCGCGGCGTGCCGACAAGGTCTGCGTGGCCTACGAAGGCATGGAGCGATTTTTTCCGAAGGCGAAAATTATTTTTTCCGGAAACCCCGTACGCCAAGACCTGATTGGCTTGCAGGGCAACGCGCAGCTGAAGCAGGAGGCAAAAAAATTCTTCGGCCTTGCGCCCGACAAGCGAACCATACTCATCATTGGCGGCAGCCTTGGCGCGCGCACCATCAACCGTAGCGTGGTGCAAAGCTTCGCCAGCATTGAGTCTGCGCAGGGCGTACAGCTGCTTTGGCAAACCGGAAAGCTGTACGAAAGTAGCGTGAAGGAGGCCGTTGTGCAGCACAGCACACCGCTCGAAAACCTAAGGTTCATGCCGTTTATAGCGCGTATGGACTACGCCTACGCCGCTGCCGATTTGGTCATCTCGCGGGCTGGCGCAAGCAGCATTGCCGAGCTCTGCGTGGCCTGCAAGCCTGCCATTTTGGTGCCTTCGCCCAACGTGGCCGAAGACCACCAAACCGCCAACGCGATGGCGCTTGTTCGCAAAAACGCAGCCCTTATGGTGCCCGATGCGGAAGCCACCGAAGCCTTGCTGCCGTTGGCTTTGAAGACGGTAGAGGAGGACGATTGCCTGAGCCAGCTGTCGCAAAATATAGGCCAGCTGGCCATTGCCGACGCCGCAAGTAGAATAGTAAACGAAATTTTGCAGCTGATAAAAAAATGAACAACGTATATTTCATCGGAATAGGTGGTATCGGAATGAGCGCCTTGGCTCGCTACTTTTTGCACGAACAAAAAGTGGTGGCGGGCTACGACCGCACCAGCACTCCGCTCACGCAAGAGCTGGAGCGCGAGGGCGCAGCCATCCACTACGAGGACAGCGAGGCAAACATTCCACGTCTTGTGCTGGACAACCTTGCCCAGTCGCTCGTCATCTACACGCCTGCCGTGGGCGACGACAACAGCGAGCTGCGATGCCTGCACCGCCGCGGCGCAAAAATCGTAAAACGCTCGGAGGCGCTGGGCGTGGTGGCCAATGGTAAAACCTTGCTGGCTGTGTCCGGCACGCACGGCAAGACCACCACCTCGACCCAGCTGGCGCACATCATCACCAGCGCAGGCAAGGGCTGTAGCGCGTTTCTTGGCGGCATATCGAAAAACTACAACACCAACCTGCTGCTTGCGCAGAGCGAGCTGATGGTGGCCGAGGCCGACGAGTACGACCGCTCGTTCCTGCGCCTCTTCCCCAACGTGGCGGTGGTTACCTCGGCGGATGCCGACCATCTCGACATCTACGGCAGCCACGATGAGCTGAGGCGCTCGTTTGGCGAATTTGTTTGCCAAATCAGGAAGGGCGGCGCCTTGGTGCTAAAAAAATCGCTGGAGAAAAACGGCAAGCCGAGCTTTGCTCCGCACTACGGCGAGCGGCTCTACACCTACTCCTACGACGAACCGAGCGACTTCTACGCCTTCAACATTCGCGAGCTCGCAGGCGGATATTTCCGCTTCGACCTCTACCTCGACGGCACCGTTGAGCGCGATTGCACCCTTGGCGTGCCCGGATGGGTGAACGTCGAAAACGCAGTGGCAGCAAGCGCTGCAGCCTACCTCGTGGGCGTAGCGCCAGCGCAAATTTCGGCTGCGCTCAAAACATTTGCAGGCGTTCGGCGTCGCTTCGATGTGCAGGTACGCCGTCCCGATTTTGCGTACATCGACGACTACGCGCATCATCCGGCGGAGCTCAGCGCCGCCATCACATCGATACGCAACATGTACCCGGAGCGCAGGATTACAGGCGTTTTTCAGCCTCACCTCTACACGCGCACCCGCGATTTTGCCGACGACTTTGCCCTCAGCCTCGCGCTGCTCGACGAGCTGATTCTGCTGCCCATTTACCCCGCACGCGAGGAGCCGATTGCGGGCGTAAGCTCGGCGCTCATCTTCGACAAGCTGAAGCTGAAGAGCAAGGTGATGTGCGAAAAGTCGGAGCTGGTAGACCTGATTAGGTCCAAGGCCAGCTCGCTGCAGGTGTTGGTAACGCTGGGCGCAGGCGATATTGATACGCTGGTGGAGCCGATAAAAAATTTGACAATGAATAGCTGACGGAACTTGTGAAACGTTATTGGAAAATATTTGTCCTTGCTGCAGCTCTTGTGGCTGTAGGTGTGTACGCGGGAGTGGTGATGCCGCGCGCAGCCGACCAGCGCGCCAACGTGGTGTGTAGTCGCCTGCACGTGGTGGTGGTGGATAGCGCCGTCAACCGTTTTGTGCGCAAGGAGGATGTGCCGATTATTTTTCGCGCTGCGGGCTTGAGCTACTTCGGCAAAAAGCTGAGCGAAATATCGACCGCCAATCTCGAGGCTGCCCTCAACGCGCGAAGCCTCATCCGCCACGCCGACGTCTTTATCACCGTTGACGGCACGCTGCACGTGCGCATCGCGCAGCGCCACCCCATCATTCGCATCTACGCCGACAACGGCGACAGCTTTTACCTCGACAACGATGGCTTTGTGATGCAGCAGTACAGCGGCTACACGGCCGATGTGCCAATCGTGAACGGCAGCATCAAATCGCCCTTCCCGCAAGGCTTCAAGGGCGATATGCTGGCGTACTTGGCCAAGCAAAAAAAGCCTGCGCCGCTGGTGGAGCAGCTGCTTGCGTTTGCCAAATTTCTTGCACGCGACGAGTTCTGGCAGGCGCAGGTGGAGCAGCTCTACATCACGCCGCGCGGCAAGGTGGAAATCATACCGCGCATCGGTGCGCACATCATCCGAATGGGCAGCCTCGACAACTTCGAGTACAAGCTGCATAAGCTGCGCGTGATGTACGACAAAGGCTTGCCGGTAAAGGGCTGGAACGTGTACGAGGTGCTCGATGTGAGCTACGGAAATCAGGTGGTGTGCGAGCGGAAGTAGATTTGAAGATTTGAAGATTTGAAGATTTGAACATAAAAACATTGAACATAGCAACCTTTCAAAATGACAAAGAGATGGAAAATTATGTAATGGCAGTCGACATTGGTTCGACAAAGATTGCGGCTTTTTTAGGCCGCGTTGCCGACAGGCAAATTGTGGTCGAAGAGCACCACGCAGTGCCCTCTCAGGGCGTGCTTCGTGGCGAGGTGGCCAACGTTGAGGACACGGTGATGTCCATCAAGCAGTGCCTTGGCGGGCTGCGCGGAAAGCTGGACGCGCGCGGCCTTAATGTCAACGTAACCGAAGTGGTGGTGGGCATTGCAGGCCGACACATCGAGTGCCGAAAGGAAACGTTGAGCAAGTTTCGCCAGCGGCACAAGTCGCCCGTGAGCGCAAGAGAGCTGGCCGAAATGAAGGGCGATGTAAAAAAAATCCCCCTCAAGGCAGGCGCGAAAATTTTGGATGTTTTTGAGCGCGGCATCACCATCGACGGCGAGCAGCAGAGCCAGCCTGTGGGCTGCGTGGGCGCCATGCTGGCGGTGAGCTACCTTGTTGTAACCGGCGAGATAGGCGCCATTAAGCGCATTGAGGATTGCGTTGGCCGTTGCGAGCTCAACATCAACAAGCTTATGCTCGAGCCGGTGGCCTCGGCAAACGCCGTGCTCACCCGCGACGAAACGAAGCAGGGCGTGGCCTTGCTCGACATTGGCGGCGGCACCAGCGACCTCATTATTTACCACGACGACAGGGTGTGCGACCTCGCCGTCATCACCTGCGGTGGCGTGCTCATCACCAAAGACATCATGCACACCTGCGGCCTCACCTACGCGCAGGCCGAGCAGCTGAAGTGCGACCACGGCGCCTGCCTCGCGTCGGAGGCTTCGGAGCGAAGAAGATATGCCTTCGCTTCCGGCGCGGAATCTACGCTGAGCGAAAAAACGCTGGCCACGATTATCCAAAAGCGCGTGGAGCAAATTGTCGATGCCGTTGGCTACATCATCGAGCAAAACGGTCGCGACAAGGTGAGGAGCATAGTGCTCACCGGCGGCGGTTCACGCCTCAAACACTTGCCGCAGCTGGTGTCGCTGCACACCGGCCTCGACGTGCGCGTGGGCTACCCCACCGTGCAGGTAGCCACCGAGAGCTGCGATTTGGCGCCCGAATATGCCACCGCCGTTGGCCTGATGATGAACGCGTCGAACGTGCCGATGAAGCAGAACGGCCGAGTCCCGTGGTATAGCAGCATTAAGAGCAGCTTGGAAGGCGTGATGGGCGCGTTCGACAGCGCCTTCAAGGAAGACAATTCAAGGATGTAAAACGTTTTAAATTTTTGAGCAATGGAAAATTACGATGGCAACATGGAATGGGTCGGCAAAGACGATTCGCAGTCCATCATCAAGGTGATGGGCGTGGGCGGCGGCGGCGGCAACGCGGTGAACTACATGTACAAGCTGGGCATTTACGGCGCAGGCTTCATGGTGTGCAACACCGACGGGCAAGCGCTCGATGGCAGCAGCGTGCCCACCAAAATCTTGCTCGGCACCAGCGGGCTGGGCGCAGGCTCCGACCCCGCGCAGGGGAAAAAGGCGGCCGAAGAAAGCATTGACCAAATCGAGAGCTGGCTCAAATCCTCCGGCACCAAAATGGTGTTCATCACCGTGGGGATGGGCGGCGGCACCGGCACTGGCGCAACGCCCGTCATTGCGGAGGTGGCCAAGCGAATGGGCATCCTCACCATTGCGGTGGCCACCATGCCCTTCACCACCATTGAGGCGGAGGAGCGGTTCGAAACGGCCTGCAAGGGCATCGAGACCTTGCACCCGCACGTCGATGCGTTGATGCTCGTCAACAACGAGCAAATCCTTACGCTGTACGGCGATTTGGAGTGGGACACCGCGTTTGCCAAGGCCAACGAGGTGCTGTGCACCGCCGTCAAAAGCATGATTGAAATCATCACCGTGCCCAGCGAAATGAACATGGACTTTGCCGACGTGGGCAAGGCCATGCGCGGCCAGGGCGTGGCCTTCATCGGCATGGGCAAGGGCAGCGGAACCGACCGCGCCATTCAGGTGGTGGAAGAAGCCATCGCCTCGCCGCTGCTCAACAACAACAGCATTTACGGCGCCAAAAACGTGCTCATCAACATCATGAACAGCCCCACCAAGAAGCTCAGGGCAAGCGAAATTCGCACCATCAACACCCGCATTTTTGAGAAAGTTGGTAAGCCGAAATTCTCCAAAACCGGCATTGGCACCAACTCTCAGCTCGTCGACGATGAGGTTACCGTGAGCCTCGTCGCCACCGGCTTCGACATCACCGACATCAACCAGATGGTGAACGGCGGCAGGCCTGCGCCGCCCCCAGACAACGACCCGCCACCATCACCACCATCGCAGGACGACGACGTCGAGACTGTCCTTGTGGTGGTCGATAGCGACGCTAACAGCAGCCCGCCCTACGAGGTTAGGCACGACGCGTCCACCACCAAGACCGGCGCAGCAGCATCGCGCCCGAAGAAGGCCGTTGTGCCGCGCTGGCTCAACCGCGAGTTCTCGTTTGACGTGCTCGAAAAACCCATCGTGTCGCAAAACAAGCTCGCGCACAAGGAGGAGGAAAAATCATCCAACGTGCTCAACCGTACAACCCAAGGCTGGCAGCCATCGGGCGTGGCCTACATCAAAAACAATCCAGACTGAGCGCAGGTGGCGCGAAGCTGAAAGCAGCGCGAAGAAAGATTTTTTCTTCGCGCTGCTTCGCGTGATTTTTTTTGTAGAGACGCGGTGCACCACGTCTCTACTGTGCAGCGAC
>JAITOI010000125.1 GCA_031289995.1 Prevotellaceae bacterium
AACACGGGCATTGCCCGCAGTATTATTACTCCGGTAGAAATCAAAAATGTATTTTCACAGGATAAAGTATCCACAACGGGAATTTGGGACACGGGTGCGACGGGGTCTGTCATAACCAAGTCGACCGCTTCTGCTTTGGGCTTATTGCCCGTGAAAAGAACGCGAGTGCGCGGCATTCACGGTAATAAAGAGGTGAATGTGTATTACGTTAATATTACGTTGAGTAACAAGAACATAACATTAAATACTCAAGTAACCGAATGTGATGAATTGTCTGTCGACAATAACGTAGGAATGTTAATTGGAATGAACATCATCACGACGGGCGACTTTGCCGTAACCAATTATCAAGGTCAAACAACAATGTCTTTCAGGGTACCGTCATTGCAAAAGATTGATTTTGTTAAGGTCGTAAATCGTTGATTATACGAAAACCGCAAGCTCACGAGAACTTGCGGTTTCTTTTTGTTTCTACCGTGTAAAAATATTGCGCACAACGCCTCCACAAACGCTCAATCCTCCCACGGCATATTTTCGCGCCAGCTGTCGCAAAACTCAAACGAGTTGTGGGGTTTGGCCACGATGTCGTAGTTGCGGATGGCGCCGTTTGCCTCCTGAATGGTGGCGAGCAGGGTGAGGATGTCGCGGCGGCGTTCCTCGCTTGAGTCGTGGTAGCTTTCGAGCATCATTCGCAGCGCGGGCTTGCAGAGCCACGTGCGGCATCCGAGGCACATCGTGCGGCATCCCTTCGGCGACCAGTGCTGGCATGGCTCGTCGGGCGTCGACCAGCGGGCGCAGCACAGGTAGTCCTTGGCGAGGAATTTGTCGCGCTCGAGGTCTTCATCCACATCGCCTCGCGACGCGCCTAATTGCGTGGCGTAGCAGCTGGCAACTTCGCCGCCCTTGCCGTCGTCCTCCATCACGATGTTGCACGGGCGCACCTTATTCAGCATGGCTTTCAGCAGCTCGCTGTAGTAGAAGTAGAGGTTTTGTTGGTAGGTGTTCATACATTTAAGATTTGAAGATTTGGGATTTGAAAATTTGAAGATTCATTGCTGGGCGGCCTGTGCGGGGCAATTTTTAAATCTTCAAATCTTCAAATTTTCAAATTTAGTTCTTCTCCGCTTCCTCCTTCGCTGCCTTGACCATAAAGTACAGCCGGTTGAAAACGTTCACCTCGCTGGTGCTGGCGTCGAAGTCGAGGAAGAGCAGGTTGAGCTTGGGAAACTTGTCCTTCATTCGCTTTTCGACGCCCTTCGACACCACCTGATTGGCAATGCAGCCAAAGGGTTGCAGGCTCACCACGTTGTTCACGCCCTCGTGGGCAAAGGCGCTGATTTCGCCCGGGATGAGCCATCCCTCGCCGTACTGGTGCGTGAGGCTGATGATTTTTGCGGCCTCTCGCGCCAGCTCATCAATGTTGTGGTTGGGGCGGTAGAAGCGGAAGCTGCGGCAGATGCGCTCGGCGTGGCGGAAGTAGCGGTTCAGGTAGCGGCGCAGCAGGTAGCTTGCCAGCTTGCCTTTGAGGGTGCGCGTGTCGATGTGGTTGCGGTTGTTGACGTCGAAGTTCACGAAGTCTTGCACAAAAAAATCGAGCAGCGAGGGCACTATCACCTCAATGCTCTGGCGGTTGAGCCAGTCCACGATGTTGAGGTTGGCAAAGGCGTTGTACTTGAGGTAAATTTCGCCCACCACGCCCACCTTGGCAAACTTGCCCTGCGCCACGGGCACGGCGTTGAAGTCGCGCACGGCGGTGTGCAGCAGGCGGTAGATTTCGCTCACGTTGGCGGTGTCGAGAATCACCGCTTCGAGGCGGTCGAGGTAGGTGTCGAGCAGGCGACGCGACTCACCCTTGTTGATTTCGCGGAAGACAGTTGAGTAGTGCATCTTCGACAGCTCGTCGGCACAGATGATGGCGGCGAGAAACGGGCGAACAATTTTGAACCACGGCAGCGAAAATCCGGGCTGCTCGTTTAGCCCTGTGGCGGTGGCCACGGAGATGACCGGTATGTGCTCGAAGCCCGCATTCACCATAGCTTTTTTGATGAGCGGAAGGTAGTTCGATGCGCGGCATTGTCCACCGGTTTGGGTGATTCCAACGGCGGTATTTTCGAGGTCAAATTCGCCCGACTGTAGCGCCTTCACGATGTCGCCAATCACGGTGATGGCGGGGTAGCAAATTTCGTTGTTGGCGTGCTTCATTCCCGCGTCGATGGCGGCAATGTCCGTTACGGGCAGCGTGTGCAGCGTGTAGCCTGCACGCTTGAAGAAGGGCGGAAATAGTCGCGAGTAGATGTCCGAAAACAGCGGCGCGATGATGGTTCGTTTTTGGTCTTCGGGCATGAAGGTTTTCGTTGTGCGGCGCGGCTTGCCGCTGGGTCGCAGCTTCTGGTCGCTGAACCGCGCAAACTCCACCACCGAGCGCAGGCGCAGCCTGATGCTGCCGGTGCTGCTGATTTCGTCCACGCGGATGAGGTTGTTGTTTTTGCCGGTGGTTTGGAGCACCTCTTTCACTTCGTCGGTGATGATGGCGTCGGGTCCGCAGCCAAAGGAGTTGAGCTGCACCAGCCGCACGTTGCTTGGCTGCTGCGCCACCCACTTGGCGGCGTTGGTGATGCGCGCGGGGTAGCCCCACTGCGAGAGGTAGAGGTCGCCCTTCGCCGTTTCCACGTTGGGCAGCACGTCCTCCGTTACCACGTCGCAGCCCAGCTCCGTAAGGATTTCAGCAGTTTGCTGGTTGATGAGCGGGTCAACGTGGTAGGGTCGTCCGGCGAGCACCATCAGCTGGTGGTTGTTGTGGAGCGCGTTGGCGATGACCTCTGCGCCCTTTGCCTGTAAGGTTTCCTTGAAGGTCTGCTGTGCGGCCAAAGCTGCCGCAAACGCTGCGTCGAACTGAGCGCGGCTAATTTTTGCGGTGCGATGCTCGCGCAATTTTTTCACGTAGTCGAAGCAGCCGGTGCGCAGCAAATCCTCGTCGTTGAAGGTGATGGGCGGCATGTCGAAGCCAATGTTCCAGCGTTTTTTTGGGTTGATGGCGCTCTTGATAACCTCGGCGTAGCCGGTAACGATGGGGCAGTTGAAGCTGTTGTGCGAGGGCGTTGTTTGCCGCTCGCGAAACACCATCGGCATGAGGATTCGGTCAACCTTTTTTTCGGCGAGGTCGAAGATGTGGCCGTGTACCAGCTTTGCGGGAAAGCAGATGTTGTCGCTCATCACCGTGCCCATCCCCTTTTCGTAGAGCGCGGTGGTGGACGGCGCGGAGAGCACCACGTTCACGCCGCAGCCGGTGAGCAGGGCGTTCCAGAACGGAAAATTTTCGTACATGTTGAGCACTCGCGGCAGCCCCACGGTGAGCGTGTCGAAGTCGGCGCGGGCAGTAACGGCGTTGCCAAATAGCAAATCGCACTTAAAGCGGAGCAGGTTGAAACCCTTGTTCGCCTTGTTTCCCTTGCTCGAAAACACGCGCTCACACTTGTTTCCGCCAAAGAACACGTTGCCGTTTTCGAACTCAAAACGGGTGATGGTACAGTGGTTTTCGCAGCCCTTGCAGATGAGCTGCTTTTTGCGGTGGTTGTCCACCTCGTTGATATTTTGTAGCGATAGCATAAGCTGATGCGTCTTAATTTTTGCGGGTGCAAAAGTAGCAAAAAAAATACTACCTTTGCCGCTTCAAAAACGAAACTGTAAAATGGTTATCATCGACGGAAAGAAGGTGGCAGCTGAGGTTAAGCGCGAAATTCGTGCGGAGGTGGAGCGTATGGTCGCTGCCGGCGAGCGCGCTCCACGCCTTGCTGCCATTATTGTTGGCAGCGATGGCGCCAGCCTTACCTACGTGGCCAACAAGGAAAAATCTTGCGGCGAATGCGGGTTCAGCTCGCAGGTGATACGCCTCGACGCAGGCATCAGCGAGGCAAGGCTGCTGGCCGAAATTGCGCAGCTCAACAGCGACAGCAGCGTGGACGGATTCATCGTGCAGCTGCCCTTGCCCGCGCACATCAACGAGCAAAAAATCATTGAAGCCATCGACCCGAGCAAGGATGTTGACGGCTTTCATCCCATCAACGTAGGCCGCGCCAGCATTGGGCTTCCGGCTTACGTTTCGGCTACGCCCGCAGGCATTGCCGAGCTGCTGAAACGCTACGGCATTGCCACCGCCGGCAAGCACTGCGTGGTGATTGGGCGCAGCAATATTGTGGGGCGGCCCATGGCCAGCTTGCTGCTGCAAAAATCCGCCAAGCAAGGTGGTGTGGGCGATTGCACCGTAACCGTGTGCCACAGCCGCACGCGCAACATCAAGGAGCTCTGCCTGCAAGCCGACATCATTGTGGCCGCGCTGGGCAAGCCCGAATTTCTCACCGCCGATATGGTGAAGGAGGGCGCGGTGGTGATAGATGTGGGCACCACGCGCGTGCCTGCACCCGAAGCGGCGAGCGGCTTTCGGCTCAAGGGCGATGTGAAGTTCGACGAGGTTGCGCCCAAGTGCAGCTACATCAC
>JAITOI010000145.1 GCA_031289995.1 Prevotellaceae bacterium
ACAGAGACAAACCGCATAGAAGACAAACAGATTCCCGACGATTTGGAGACGGTAATCATCAAAATTGATTTGCCCATACCTTGCACGTCTCCCCAAAAATCCCTACCTTTGCCCCCCTGCTAACAGCAGCTTTGTAAACCAAAAATTTCAACGCTCAACATGTCTGAATTTATAGTATCGGCGAGGAAGTACAGGCCTCAAGTCTTTGCTTCGGTGGTGGGGCAAAGTGCCATCACCGCCACGCTCAAAAACTCCATCGTGCGCAAGCATCTGGCGCACGCCTACCTCTTTTGCGGGCCGCGAGGCGTGGGCAAAACCACCTGCGCCCGCATCTTCGCCAAGACCATCAACTGCGCCAACCCCACGCCCGACATGGAGGCCTGCGGCGAGTGCGAGAGCTGCCGCTCGTTCAACGAGGGGCGCTCGTACAGCATCCACGAGCTCGACGCAGCCTCGAACAACTCGGTGGAGGACATCCGCCAGCTCATCGAGCAGGTGCGCATTCCCCCGCAAATAGGGCAGTACAGCGTCTACATCATCGACGAGGTGCACATGCTGTCGGCGCAGGCCTTCAACGCCTTTCTCAAGACGCTGGAGGAGCCGCCAGCGCACGCCATTTTCATCCTGGCCACCACCGAAAAGCACAAGATTTTGCCCACCATCCTATCGCGCTGCCAGATTTACGACTTCAACCGCATCCGCGTGGAGGACGCCATCGGCAACCTCAAAATGATTGCGCAAAGCGAGGGCATCACCGCCGACGAACCAGCTCTGCAAATCATCGCGCAAAAGGCCGACGGTGCCATGCGCGATGCGCTCTCCATCTTCGACCAGGTGGTGGCGTTTTGCGGCAGCGAGCTCACCTATGCCAAGGTCATCGAGAACCTCAACGTGCTCGACTACGACTACTACTTTCGGCTCACCGACTCGTTTTTGCGCTGCACCTACACCGAGGCGCTGCTCATCTTCGACGAAATTTTGCTCAAGGGATTCGAGGCGCAGCACTTTGTGGCCGGCCTGTGCAGCCACTTCCGCGACCTGCTGGTGTGCAAGGACGAGGTAACGGTGCAGCTGCTCGAAGCCAGCGACGCCATCAAGCAGCGCTACGCCGCGCAAGCCAAGCGGTGCGAGGCGCTGTTCCTGTTTCAGGCGCTGGCCGAAGCCAACCGCTGCGACGTGGGCTACAAGACCAGCGGCAACCCGCGCCTGCACGTGGAGCTATGCCTGCTGCGGTTGTCGTACCTCTGTGCCGAAAAAAAAAAACCTGACGTAGCCGAGGCCTCATCGTCGCCATCGGCAGCGCCCGCAACGCCCGCCGTGCAGGCATCTGCGCCTGCTGCATCCGCTGCGCCACGCTCCACCATATCCATCAAAGACGCGCTGCGCAACGAACCTAAACCCCCGCTGCAACCCGCGCCAGCAAAGGCCGAGAGCGCATCTGCCGCGGGCGAAGACGAGGCCATCACGCCCGAAAAATTGAGCGAAGTGCGCGAGCTGTACGCCAACGCGCTCACGTCCGATTCGCAGCGCAGCCTACGGAACGCCATGCTGAACGCCAAGCTGAGCATAGGCGCAGACGGGCACACGGTGCAGCTGGAATCGGCCAACGAACTTTTGCGGCACGAAATCGAGGAGAAAAAAGAGCAGCTGACCGCCTTTCTGCGCAAGCATTTGCGCCACGCGCAGCTGGAGGTGGCGCTCACGGCAGAGCAGGTTGCCAGCGACAAGCCGCCAAAGCCCTACGGCAGCGCTAGCTGCTTCAAATATCTGGCCGAACAAAACCCGCTACTCAACACGATGAAGGCGGCGATGGGGTTGGACTACGAGTAGGAGAGGAAGCGAACCATCGGTTGAAACCGATGGCAAGAATGAGAATTGGCTAAAAACCATCGGTTAAAACCGATGGCAAAAATGAGAATTGGGCTAAAGCCCGTTGCCACAATAGGGCAATGGGGGCTTTAGCCCAATTCTATTTTCTGCAATTGGATTTATCCAATTGTGCCGATGGCAAAAATGAGAATTGGGTTTACCCAATTCCCAAAATTTTCTGCATAAACACCTCATCTTCGAATCCACCTTCACGCATGCGCCATGCCTTGCGCAAGCCGGTTTGCTCGAAGCCCAGCTTGCGGAATAGGGCGAGCGATGCGGCGTTGTTGGCTGCAATGCCACAGTAGAGCTGGTGCAGGTGCAAGGTGGAGAAGGCGTAGCTCATCAGCTGGCGCAAAGCCTGTGTGGCTATGCCTTTGCGACGATGCGCAGGATGGTAGATAAGGATGCCTACGCCAGCTCGCAGGTTTTGCGGGTCGAAGTCGTAGAGGTCAACGATGCCCACCGTGTCGCGCGGGTCGTGGGCTTGCGCCACGTCGACCATGAGCCGCAGCTGGCGCGTGGCGTAGATGTCGCTGCGCTGCGATTCGGCAATGAAGCTGGCAATCGCCTCGCGCGAAAAGGGCGCAAGCGTTTCGCTTACGCCCCACAAATCGCGATTGTTTTCCCACTCGTAGAGCAGCTCGATGTCGAGCGGCTCTACGGCTCGTAGATGTAACGTGGCATTGGGTTGCATGGTGGCCTGCGCTACTTTAGGCCGCGCCGACGGAGCAGCGGGTCGATGCTGGGTTCGCTGCCGCGAAAGCGCTTGTAGAGCGTCATCGCGTCTTCGGTGTTGCCGCGCTCGAGGATGTTGGTGCGCAGCGATGCGGCCACGTCTTTGCTGAACACGTCGCCCGACTGCACGAAGGCGTCGAAGCCATCGGCATCGAGCACCTCCGACCATAGGTAGCTGTAGTATCCAGCCTCGTAGCCGGTGCTCGAAAAAATGTGGTTGAAGTAGCTGCTGCGGTAGCGTGGCAGAATTTCGGAAATGAGTCCGAGCTTGCCCATCGACGACGATTCGAAGCGCTGCACGTCAACGCGGGCGGTGTCGTGCAGGGTGTGGAAGTCCATGTCGAGCCATGCCGCGGCCACGTACTCCACCGTCTGAAAGCCTTGCCCGTAGTGGGATGCGGCGGTTATCTTCTGCACGAGCTCGGCGGGAATAAGCTCGCCCGTTTGGTAGTGCTTGGCGTAGAGCGCCAGCAAGTCGGGATGAAACGCCCAGTTCTCCATCAGCTGCGAGAGCATCTCCACAAAATCGCGCGGCACGTTGGTACCCGCCAAGCTTTGGTATTGGCAGTTGGAGAGCAGGCCGTGGGTGGCGTGGCCAAACTCGTGGAAGAACGTTTCGACCTCGTCGGGAGTGAGCAACGACGGGGCTTCGCCCACGGTGGGCGAGAAGTTGAGCACGAGCGAAATCACGGGCAGCACGCGCTTGCCGTCCTGATAGTGCTGCTCGCGATAGTTGGTCATCCACGCGCCACCACGCTTTCCGCTGCGCGGAAAAAAGTCCATGTAGATGAGGCCAAGCAGGTCGCCGTTGGCCTCGTGCGCGGCGAAGCACACCACGTCTTTGTGGTACACCGGAACGTCTGTAACCGGCGTAAACGTTAGGCCGTAGAGCTTGTTGAGGAGGGTGAAGATGCCGTCGCGCACGTTCTCCAGCTTGAAGTAGGGGCGCAGCTGCTCGTCGTCGAGAGCGTAGCTTTGCTGCTTGATTTTTTCGGAGTAGTAGCGCCAGTCGGAGGCCTGCTGTGTCAGCTTTTGGCCAGCCTTGTTGAGGAGGTTCTGCTGGTCGGCGGCCTCCTTGAGAGCCTTTGCCAGCGCGGGTTTCCAGACTTCGCTCATCAGCTTGTACACGGCCTTCGGCGTTTTGGCCATGCAGTCTTCGAGCACGTAGCTGGCGTAAGTTTTGTGGCCAAACAGCAGCGCTTTTTGCAGGCGCAGGCTCACGATTTCGGCAATGGTAGCGTTGTTGTCCTTGTCGTTGCCGTTGTTGCCGCGGGCGGCGTAGGCGTTGAGCATTTGCGAGCGCAGGTCGCGGCTGTCGGCGTACTGCAAGAAGGGCATGATGCTCGGATTTTTGAGCGTGAATGTCCACACCCCGCTGTCGCCCGCGGCAGCAGCCACGTCGCACAGCGATTGCGGCAGGCCTGCGAGCTTGGCCGCGTCATCCACCACGAGCTTGAAGTCGTTGGTTTCGCTCAGCAAGTTTTGGCCAAACTTAAGCTCCAGCGCCGCCAGGCGGTCGTTGACGAGGCGAAGCTGAGCCTTGCTTTCGGGCGCAAGGTTGGCGCCGCCGCGCACAAAGTTTTTGTAGCTTTCGGTGAGCAACCGCAGCTGCTCGCCCTCGAGCTGCAGCGCGTCGCGCTGCTCGTACACGGCCTTGATGCGGGCAAACAGCGCATCGTTGAGCGCCACGTCGTCCTGGTGCTTCGACACGATGACCGTAATCTCTTCGGCCACCTTGTCCATGTCGGGGCTGGTTTCCGCGTCGAGCAGATTCATGAACACCGCGTACACGCGGTTGAGCAGCTGCCCGCTCCGCTCGAGCGCCTCGACGGAGTTCGCAAACGTAGGCGCGTCGGGGCTTTGCACGATGCTGGCGATTTCCAGCTCGTGCTGCTTCACGCCCTCTTGGATGGCAGGCAGGTAGTGCCTTGCCTCAATTTTGTCGAACGGTGGCACGCCGTATGGCGTGGCGTACTCGCTCAAAAACGGGTTGCTGTCGGCACCCGTTGTACAAGCGCTGAAAGCGGCTGCTGCACACATAATGGATAGGGTTTTTCGGAACATAATTGGGTTGATTTTTTTGTTTGCATTTGGTAAAAAAAGTTGGGCAAAAGTAGCAATTTAATTTGAGATTTCGGATTGCAGAGCACGCGGGCGAAATCTTTTTTCGAGGCGCTACTCCGTGCGTTCTGCATGGCGCACGGGTGTACGGCATGCCCCGAATGTGTAGGGACGCGATTAATCGCGTCCCTACCCCGTGCGCAAGACGCGGATGTGCTGCCGTCCGCAGGCCGCGCTTCGCTTGCCTGCGGCTATGAAAATTGCTTCCCTTCGGGACTTGCATCAACCCTTCGCGACCCCTGCTCATCCCAGCAACGACAAGGCTTCGCAGAAAAACATCAGCTGCGCTTATCCGTGAAATCTGCATCAAAAATCTGCCTCATCTGTGGCCGCGTTTATCCCTGAAATCCGCATCAAAAATCTGCGTCATCTGTGGCCTATCTCCCGAAAAAAAGAAGCCAAAACAAGATTTTTGCCAGATTTTTATTCCCTCCATCAAAAAAGTTTTTGCCTTCATTTTCAGAAGATTAGAAAATAAATTTGCTCGTTTTTGCAAATAAATTTGGATTGTATTGACAATTTGTTTTACCTTTGCGGCGTTTTTTGAGATTTGTCGTTTTCGAGCAGAGCATGAACATCGCTCATGCGAGCTCCACGACGGCAGATAAAAAAACAACATGAAGGTTCAAAAAAAATGTATTAACTATGTCCATCGAAGAGCAAGAAATCGTTAAGCAGGAGGCGTATGCCGAGGCAATGCGCTACGTGCAAAATGCAAAAGAGGTTCTGCAAAAAGCAGGCAAGGAGGGTAATTCCTATTACGACTGCAAGTATGTGCGCATGGCTTGTGGAACGGTTTACAGCGGTACGCTTGTTGCGCTTGACGCTTGGCTGAAGCTCAAAAGCGTTCCCGATCCCAAGCATAAATCCATTGACTACTACCGAAAAAATATTGGGAAATTAGACCGCAAGTTGCTTACCAATTTAAACAATGCTTACGATGTTTTGCACTTGTCGGGTTACTATGACGGCATTTTGGATGTTGTTGTCGTTCAAGAGGGATTTAACTATGCGCTTGCAATCATTGAGCGGATTAAACCTGCACAGCCTATTGCCCCCGAAGTGTGGGAGGCGAGGCGCAAAAAAAGGTCGCTCTTTCACAGGTTATATACCATGCTGTTTGTCTGAATAATGAATAACAGTAGCAGATAAAAAA
>JAITOI010000158.1 GCA_031289995.1 Prevotellaceae bacterium
TTTTGAGATGCCCTTCGGTGGGTTGCCCGTATCAAGTCATGCCTTTCTGGCAAGCCGTTAAGGATTACACCAAAAAATCATCATTACCCCGCAAAAAAAACATCATTACGCAGCGAAAAAAACATCATTATGATTTTTTCATCCCCTCCTTATGATTTTTTTGCTCCTTCCTTATGATTTTCTGCTCCATACGCAGTACCACGAACATGCGTTGCTCCGAGTGCTTTACCAAAAGCATTCAACCGCAAAAATTCGCAATGGTTCGCAAATTTTTTCTATCTTTGCGCGGTCAATTTTTCAACCATCAAAAAAAGTTTTGCCATGAACGCAGCCCTCGAAGAATCTGCTACTCGCAACGCCTCACGTCGCCCTCGTCGCCCTCGTCGCGCTGCTGCCGAAGCAGAACCAGTCGCCGCCTTCACCATCCCCGCTGGCTACATGACCGGCGAGGAGTTTGAGCATGGAATGATAGAAGATTTAACCGTCTTGTACAAGCAACATGGTCTTATATAGCCAAGCCGTCCACGAAGACTTACTAAGCCTTTTTTGGGAGCTTGCCACGTGGCAGAAACACCCGTTGAGCTACGAGCATGCCCTACCCTGCTTTTTGGCGCTGCGTGCCGCTGCCGACACCATTTGCTACAAGCCCCTTCACGTAGCCGCCAAGCACCCGCTGCTCCTGCCCCACGGCGACTACGTTCACCACTACAACCACAACCGGCACATTCGTTGGAGCATCATCTACAACTGGGATGCGCTGAACCACGTTGCCTGCGTTACCAAAATCCTCCACAACTTTACCACCGAATCGCTTGCAGCCGCATTTGACGCAAGAGATGCGCCGTGGTAGCTCGCACCGTAGGTAGGGCAAAAAAACAAGGCGCAGCCTCCGCCACGCCTTGCCATTTCACACTTTCAGCTTCGCTCAGCTGTTCTCCGGCCTCAGCTTTCTAACCGCCAGGCCGGCCTTCCACATCTCGCTTTCGCGAAGTTCCTGGAGCTCGGCGTTGAGCTTTTCGCGGTAGTCGGGAAGGCTGCAGGTGTCGATGGTGCGCTTGGCCTCGGCGCCGGTGGCCACGCTGTTGTAGAGCTCATCAAACACCGGCTTGGTGGCAGCGTAGAACTTGTGCCGCCAGTCGAGCGCACCGCGCTGTGCGGTGGTCGAGCAGTTGGCGTACATCCAGTCCATGCCGTTCTCCGCCACCAGCGGCATCAGGCTTTGCGTGAGCTCCTCGATGGTTTCGTTGAAAGCCTCGCTGGGCGAGTGCCCGTGCTGCCTGAGCACGTCGTACTGCGCGGCAAAAACGCCCTGAATGCAGCCCATCAGCGTGCCGCGTTCGCCCGTGAGGTCGGAGTAAACCTCGCGCTTAAAATCGGTTTCGAACAGGTAGCCCGAACCCACGCCAATGCCAAGCGCAATGCACCTTTCGCGCGCCTTGCCGGTGGCATCTTGGTAGACGGCGAAGCTCGAGTTGAGGCCTTTGCCGGCCACAAACATGCGGCGTAGCGAGGTACCCGAACCCTTTGGCGCCACCATTATCACGTCCACATCTTTGGGCGGAATGATGTGCGTTTGGTCGTTGAAGGTGATGCCAAAGCCGTGCGAAAAATACAGCGCTTTGCCCGCGGTGAGGTGGAGCTTGAGCCTTGGCCACTGCTCAATTTGTCCCGCATCCGACAGCAGGTACTGAATGATGGTGCCGCGCTGCGCAGCCTCCTCGATGTCGAACAGCGTGCTGCCCGGCTTCCAGCCGTCGGCCACAGCCTTGTCCCAGCTCTTGCCGCCCTTGCGCTGACCAACGATGACGTTGAAGCCGTTGTCGCGCAGGTTGAGCGACTGCCCGGGACCTTGCACGCCGTAGCCAATGATGGCTATGGTCTCGTTTTTGAGCACCTCGCGTGCCCGCTCCATTGGAAATTCTTCGCGCGTAACCACGTCTTCGGCCACGCCTCCAAAACTAATTTTTGCCATAAAATGTTGATGTATAAAAGTGATACTTACCCTGTTTTTTTTTGCTAAACAAGATTGCAAAGGTAGGCATTTTTTGCGATAGCAGGTTCCGAATTTTTGTTGTATCTTTGCGCTCATTTTTTCTACTTACTATGAAGCTGACTATCGGTATTGCAGGCGGCACCGGCTCTGGAAAAACGACGGTGGTGAAGCGCATTTTGGAGATGCACCCCAAGGAAGATATTGTGGTCATTCCGCAGGATGCGTACTACCGCGACAGCAGCCACCTGCCGCTTGAAGAGCGCTTGGAGATGAACTTCGACCACCCAGACTCCATCGAGTTTGACCTGCTGCTGGAGCACCTCCAGGCGCTCCAGCGCGGCGAGAGCATCGAGCAGCCCATCTACTCGTACCTCAGCTGCACCCGCGCGGCGGAAACGGTGCACGTGGAGCCGCACCACGTCATCATCGTGGAGGGCATCCTCATCTTCTACGACCAGCGGCTGCGCAGCTTGATGGACATCAAAATTTTTGTGGACGCGGACGCCGACGACCGTTTGGGACGTGTGGTAACGCGCGACATTGTGAAGCGCGGACGCTCGGTAAACCGTGTGCTGGAGCGGTACCAGAAAACCGTCAAGCCCATGCACCTGCAGTTTGTGGAGCCTACCAAGCGCTACGCCGACATCATCATCCCGCAGGGCGGACACAACGCTGTTGCCATCAATATGCTGCAATCGTTTGTGCAGCACCACTGCGAAAAAATGAAGCAAGAAGAACGTGAAATGTAGAATAAAAAAATTTATGAGGACACTTTACAACATCGGAATTTTCCTTTACTGGCTGGGGCTACAGGTGGCATCGCCGTTCTACGGCAAGGCGCGTAAGCTGGCACGCGGACAGCGCGGCGCGCTGCGCAAGCTGGAGGCAGCAATGGCGTTGCGCAATGGTCGCCAGGTGGTGTGGATGCACTGCGCCTCGCTGGGCGAGTTCGAGCAGGGACGCCCAATCTTAGAGCAGCTGCGGCGCGAGCGGCCTAACACGTTCATCCTGCTGTCGTTTTTTTCGCCATCGGGATACGAGGTGCGCAAGAGCTATGCGGGTGTGGACTACGTGTGCTACCTACCGCTCGACCTGCGCCGCAACGCCCGCCGCTTTGTGCACATCGCTGCACCCAGCATCGCCATTTTTGTCAAGTACGAGCTCTGGTACAACTACCTCCAAACCCTGCACCAGCAAGGCGTGAAGACCTACGTGGTGTCGGCCATTTTTCGCGAGCAGCAGGCGTTTTTCGACCGCGCCTACGGCAACTTTTTTGTGCAAATGTTGCGCTGGTGCGAGCATATTTTTGTGCAGAACCGCGAGTCGCTGCGGCTGCTTGCCGAGGTGGATGTGCACAACGCTTCGCTGGCCGGCGACACGCGCTTCGACCGCGTGCTCGAGGTGGCCACCAACGCCAACACGCTGCCCGAATTATCCGGCTTTGCAGCCTCGAGCGAATACACGCTGGTGGCAGGCAGCACCTGGCCTGCCGACGAGGCGCTGCTGGCCGAGCTGGTGAACAACACGCCCGACCTGAAGCTCATCATCGCCCCGCACGAGGTGAGCGAAAGCCGCGTGCGCAGCCTGATAGCGCTGTTCAAACGGCCTGCGCTGCGCTACTCGCAGTGGCGGCACAGCAAACCAACAGAGCTTGCGTCGTACCAAATTTTCGTGGTCGACGCCATCGGATTTTTGTCGTCGCTCTACCGCTTTGGCCATGCGGCCTACGTGGGCGGCGGCTTCGGCGTGGGCATCCACAACACGCTCGAGGCGGCGGTGTTCGGTATCCCCGTGTTTTTTGGTCCCAACTACCAGCGCTTTGGTGAGGCCTGCGATTTGGTGCAGGTGGGTGGCGCGTTTTGCGTCCAGTCCACGTCTGATTTGGTGCGCACCGTCGGCATTCTTCGCACCAATCCCGCCTGCTATCAGGCCGCCTGCAATGCCAGCCGCAGCTACGTGGAGCAGCACGCTGGGGCGACGGGGAGGGTGATGAGGAATTTGAAGATTTGAAGAGAGGCGCAAAGGCTGCGAAAAAAACGCAATTTGCCAATGACCGTTATCAACTGTCAGGAGCAATTTGCAGGATGTTTTCTCCGCCATCTGCTAAATATTCATAAAACAGTATCAGTTATCGACCAAATTTTATACTTTTGTTCGACTCAAAACGTTTTATAAAATAAAACTGTAGAAAAAATGAAACAGACGCTATTGAAATTTGCCGTACTTGCCGTTGCCTGCGGCTGCACGGCGCAGCAAAAAATTGTGAGGGTTGAGCCGCAGGTTCGGGAGGTAGCAACAGAAGAGCCGGCAGGCCTAAAGCGGAAAGTCGCCATTGCGCGGTTTTCCAACGAAACCCAGTACGCCAAAGGGGTGTTCTACGACAAGGCCAACGACCCCGTCGGCAAGCAAGCTTTGGACATTCTCTCCACCAAGCTTGCCAGCACCAACAAGTTCATTTTGCTCGAAAGGCAGGACATGGACAAAATCATGGACGAGCTGCAAATTGCGGGCAACGAGGGCTACCAAAAAGTTGGAGCAGACTACCTCATCGTTGGCTCCGTAACCGAGTTTGGGCGCAAAAATGTGGGCGACGTCAACGCCTTTTCGCGCAGCAAAACGCAAACCGTTCAAGCCGGCGTGAGCATTAGGCTGGTGGACGTTTCCACGGGGCAAATTATCTACTCGGAGGAGGCCAAGGGCGAGGCGGAAACCACCAACAAAACCGTGATGGGCTACGGCGAGCGAACCGACTACGACGCCACGCTGAGCGACAAAGCCATTTCGGTAGCCATTTCAAAGCTGGTGGAAAACATCATCAACAACTGCATGGATAGGCCTTGGAAATCCTACTTCCTGTCGTACGACAACGACGGCATCATCATCTCCGGCGGAAAAAGTCAGGGCCTGAAGGTGGGCGATGCCTTCGAGGTTACCGAAAAAGGTAAGCGGGTGAAAAATCCGCAAACCGGCATGATGATTGAGCTGCCGGGCAAGGTAGTGGCGAAAATCAAGGTCGACTTTACCGGCGGCGATGCCCCACAAAGCGAATTTTCGATGGTCTCCTTCAGCGAGGGAAGCATTGACAAGCAAAACCTGAGTAATTACTACATAAAAGAAATTAAAAAATGAAAAAGATGCTCATCATCGCAGCGGCAGGAATTGCGCTCCTGTCAGCGAGCTGCACCGGCGTGAAGTCTACTGCCAGAGGGTTGGAAAACGAGGCCTTCCTTGAGCTGGTGGGGAACCCTAACGCCTACAGTGAAGGCGTGGAGGTTAACGTCGACGACAAAACCACCTTTACAGCAAGCGTGAACAAAGACCACGCCGACCGCCCCAAAGGCAAGGTTTACGCCATCTCCACAGGCACCCATACCGTAACGGTGACGCACAAAGGTAGCGTGCTTTTCAAAAAGCAGATTTTTGTGTCGGCGCAGGAAACTAAAAAAATTATGTTGCCATGAAAACGATGAGTGTAACCATCTGCGCGGCTCTGTGCCTCGCCTCCTCCTGCTCCACCCAAAAACCGCTGTACTCGTGGGACAAGTACAACAATGCCAGCTACTCCTACCTCAAAAATAGCGACGAAGCGGCCTTGCAGGAGTTGATAAAAACCTACCAAAAAATTATTGCCAAGCAGACCGGATCAAGAGGCGTTGTGCCTCCCGGCATTTACGCCGACTACGGATTTCTGCTGCTGCAAGCCGACAAAATCAGCGAGGGCAAGGCGATGCTGCTGAAAGAGCTGGAGCTTTATCCCGAGTCGAAAGTGTTTGTTGACCGAATCTTAAAAATGTTTGAAAAATGAAAAAGACTGCACTACTTTTGGGCATAGCCGCCGGCATTTTCTTGTCGGCTTGCGCACTACAACAGCCCATACTCAAATCCGTTGCCTACAAAGGGATGTACGACGAAAAACCGGTGGCCATTTTGCTGATGCCGCCCATTAACAGGAGCACCGAGGTGGAGGCGAAGGAGTACTTCCACTCCACGCTGCTGGTGCCCATTGCCAACGCGGGCTACTACGTGGTGCCGCCGTTTTTGTCGATGGAAATTCTCAAGCGGGAAAGTGCCTACGATGCCGAGCTGTTCCTGAACACGCCGCTCAACAAATTCGGCGAGGTTTTTGGGGCAGACCTGGCGCTGTTTACCGTAATTCACAAGTGGGATAAGTCGAAGCTTGCGGCAAAGGTGTACGTCGAAATTGAGTACATTTTTAAGTCCGTCAAGACGAACGAAATCGTGTACTCGCGCAAGGGCAACGTTACCTACGATGCATCGGTCAACACGGGCGTGGGCGGTGGCATAGGGCTGCTTGCAAATGTGGTTGCCTCGGCCATAAACACCGCCCTAACCCAGTACGTGGACGTTGCCCGAAGCTGCAACGCCTACACCTTCAAAGACCTGCCAGCCGGCGTATACAGCCCTGTGTACAACCTTGACGGCAGCGAGGTCGCCGGGAAAAAAGATTTTTCGGTAACCCTAAATTCGAACTACCATTAGGGCGGAACCAATAACCAAAACAAGCTGCTGCATGTAAAAGCCACTCTTTCTCCGAGTGGCTTTTCTTGTTGTTTTTTTACGATTTAGCGGCGAATCTAAAATCTGAAATTTCGTACCTTTGCACCCAAAAAAATTATGGTAGCAAGCAACGCCATATTCAACCGAACTACGCTGCTGCTGGGCGACGAGGCGATGGAGAAAATCGCGGCGGCGAAGGTCATTTTGCTGGGCGTGGGAGGCGTGGGCAGCTGGTGCGCCGAAAGCCTTATCCGCTCCGGCATTCGCCACCTTACGATGGTGGACTCCGACCGCGTGTGCATCACCAACATCAACCGCCAGCTGATGGCCACCACCAAAACCGTAGGGCTGGTAAAGGTTGAGGCGTTGCGGCAACGCCTACTCGACATCAACCCTGCCGCCGAAATCTGCGCCCTGCAAGCAATTTACGACAAGACCACCGCTGCCTCGTTCCGCTTAGATGCGTACGACTACATCGTTGACGCCATCGACAGCTTGTCGGGAAAAATGCATCTCATTCGCACCGCCACGCGCACGTCAGCTACCTTTTTTTCGAGTATGGGCGCCGCACTCAAGCTCGACCCAACGCGCATTCGCGTCGCCGAATTTTGGGACGTGAAAGGCTGTCCGCTGGCCGCTATGCTGCGCAAACGAATCAGGCGCGGCGACTTACCTGCAAAAAAATTTCTGTGCGTCTATAGCGATGAGGTGCTCGAAAACAAAGGCCGCAACACCTCGTGCGGCACCGAGCGTTGCCTCTGCCCCAAGGTCGCCAACGCTAATGCCGACGCCACCTCCGAGGGCAACCCCGACCTTGCTGCGCATGAGTGGTGCAGCGCCAAGGCCATCATCAACGGCACCGTAGCCCACACCACCGCCATCTTTGGCTTCGTGCTGGCTGGGCTGGTGGTGCAGAATATATGCAAAAAAGCCGAACAATGAAAAAATCATTGTTCAACTCTTGTCCTGTAATAAGTTCACGTCCTACCAGCCCACCTTCTTCGGCCGCTTGGCATCTTCGATAGACTTTATCAGCACGTCCTGAATGGCCTTCTCAATCGTTTCGTAGGGCAACGCTCCAGCCACTACCTGAGGCCTGCCACCAAGCGGGCAAAACAGCACTGTGGGCAAGCTTTTGATGCCAAAAGCTGCGCACAAGTCTTTCTCCTTTTCGGTGTCCACCTTGTACACGAGAATCTGCTCCTCGTACTTCTTGGCCAAGTCCTCAAGAATCGGCTCCAGCGTACGGCACGGACCACACCAATCAGCATGGAAATCGACAATGCAAGGCTTAATGCCCTCGTACTTCCACCACGTGCTTTTCTCGAAGTTGAAAACTTTTTGCAAAAATTCTTCCTTGCCAATTTGCTTCATCACAGCGGATGATTTTTTGGCACCACCTTGCGCGTAGCTTACGGTACACATCAAAGCGGATAGTGCGAACGTGAAAAATATTCTTAGCATAGTTGTAAGTTTTTGAATAACGTGCAAAGGTAGGAATAAAATTCATACGTGGATTCTCAACACAACAAAATATTCGTTTTGTTTAACGATTTTAACGTATAACAAGAGATAAGACCATCTATTTGACTTTTATTGACACAACAATTTACTACTTTTGTAGCGATTTTTTTGTGGAAACACACAACATTTTACTTTTTTTTACCGATTGTTTTACCAAAAAACGCTATTTTTAGAATGAAAAAATTACGCATAGCAGATGCCGCTAAAGGCAGGCGGACGCTCGTTTCCGACGGTGCTTGGGGCACGTTTTTGCAGCAAAAAGGATTGCAGTCTGGCGAGTGTCCGGAGCTGTGGAATTTGACCCATTCTGCCGAGGTCGAAAGCATCGCCAAAAGCTACGTGGACGCGGGCTCGGACATGGTCGAAACGAACAGCTTTGGCGGCTCGCGATTCAAGCTCGAGCACTACGGATTGGCCGAAAAAACCAGCGAAATCAACGAGGCCGCAGCGCGACTTTCGAGGCAGGCTGCGGGCTGCGAGCGATGGGTCATCGCCTCCATTGGCCCCACCGGAAAGATGCTGATGATGGGCGATGTTACGATTGACGAGCTGTACAGCGCGTTCGCAGAGCAAGCAGTGGCGCTCGAAAAAGGTGGCGCCGACGCCGCATGCATCGAAACGATGAGCGACGCAGATGAGGCCTGCATTGCGATTAAGGCGGTGAAAGAAGGCACGCAGCTCGAGGTGATTTGCACGTTCACGTTCAACCAAACTGGCGCTGGCGAGTACCGCACGATGATGGGCTTGTCGCCCACCGATGCTGCGCACCGCGCAGTGGAGGCAGGTGCCGACGTGATTGGAGCCAACTGTGGCAACGGCTTGGAGCGCATGGTGGCCATTGTTACCGAGCTTCGCGCCGCGGAACCCGATGTGCCCATTTTGGTGCACGCCAATGCTGGCCTGCCACAGAGCGTGAATGGCGTGGTAACATTTCCTGAATCGCCGGAGCAAATGGAAGCGCTGGTGGGCAAGGTGATTGCCGCTGGAGCCAACATCGTGGGAGGATGCTGCGGCACTACACCGGAGCACATCAAGGCTATGAAAAAGGCCGTGTGCGCTTAGCTGCAGCCCATTTTTTCCACCACATTCGAGGTGGAATATCCTTGCACAAATTCGATGGTGCGAACCTCGCCACCCCGCGCGGTTACTACGTCGTAGCCCACAATGTTTTCGGGTTTGTAGTCCGCGCCCTTCACGAGCACGTCGGGTTGCACGAGCTTAATCAGCTCGTAGGGCGTGTCCTCGTCGAACAGCGCAACGCAGCTCACAAAGCCAATAGCGGCAAGCACTGTAGCGCGCGACAGCTGGTCTTGCAGCGGACGTTTTTCGCCCTTCAATCGGCGCACCGAGCTGTCGCTGTTTAGCCCCACCACCAGCACATCGCCAAGCGCAGCAGCCTGCGCCAGATACTCAATGTGGCCGCGGTGCACAATGTCGAAGCATCCGTTGGTGAACACCACTTTTCGGCTACCCCACTCGCGCCGCTTGTCGGCCAGCGCTTCGGGAGCGAGCGCAAATTTTGATTTCAGCTGCTCTAAGTAGGTCATGGTTATTTTGTTTTTGCGCATTCCTTAAACCGCTCTGCCAAAAATTTTCCGGTGTGCAATTCTGTGTGCGTGGCGAGGTCGCGCGGGGTGCCGCAGAAGCAAATGTGGCCGCCGGCTTCGCCACCTTCGGGGCCGAGGTCAATCACCCAATCGGCGCATTTTATTACGTCCATATTGTGCTCCACCACCAGCACGGTGTGGCCTTTTTCGACCAACGCGTTGAAGGCTTCGAGCAGCTTTTTGATGTCGTGGAAATGTAGGCCAGTAGTGGGTTCATCGAAGATGAAGAGGCGCGGCTCAAGGCTGTCTTCCATCGAGAGAAACGAGGCGAGCTTGACCCGTTGGCTCTCGCCGCCGCTCAGCGTGCTGCTACTTTGGCCCAACTTGACATAACCCAAACCCACGTTCTGCAAGGGCTTGAGGCGGCTCACAACTTTGCGTGCGAAGACTTCGGGCTGCGCTTCGAAAAATTCGATGGCTTGGTTGACGGTCATATCGAGCACGTCGCAAATGCTAAGTCCCTTGTACTTCACCTCGAGCAGGTCGGGCTTGAAACGCTTGCCAGCACAGGCTTCGCACACCAACGTTACGTCGGCCATAAACTGCATCTCCACCTTGATGAAGCCGTCGCCTTGGCACTCTTCGCATCGCCCGCCGTCGATGTTGAACGAGAAGTGCGAGGGGCCGTAGCCGTTCAGCTTCGCGTAGGGCTGATCGGCGTAGAGCTTGCGAATGTCGTCGTAGGCTTTGATGTAGGTCACGGGGTTGCTGCGGCTGCTGCGGCCAATAGGATTCTGGTCGACCAGCTCCACATTTTTGAGCGTTTTCAGGTCTCCCTTCACGCTGTCGTGCAGGCCTGGCTTTTCGCCGTAGAGGTTGAGCAGCTTGTTGAGCGCGGGGTAGAGAACGTTTTTCACCAGCGTCGATTTGCCCGATCCGCTCACGCCGGTTACCGCAACGATGCCGCCCAGCGGGATGCGCAGGCTGATGTTTTTGAGGTTGTGGGCGCGTGCTCCAAGCACCTCAAGGTAGCGGTGCAGCTTGCGGCAGCGCGGCGGAATAGGAATGCGCTCTTCGCCCCGCAGGTACTTTAGCGTGAGCGATGCTTCCTCATCCACCGAAGAGGAAATTTTCGGGGCGGTTTTAGCAGCAGCGCGACGGGCTGGCGCAGCAGCTTTAGAAAATTTAGGTGGCTTGCCCTGAAACACCACCTCACCGCCGTGCCTGCCTGCCATTGGGCCCATGTCGATAATTTGGTCGGCGGCGCGAATAATTTCCTCCTCGTGCTCCACCACCACCACCGTGTTGCCAAGATCGCGCAGCTGCTTGAGCACGGTAATCAACCTATGCGTGTCGCGCGGATGCAGGCCAATGCTGGGCTCGTCGAGGATGTAGAGCGAGCCCACAAGGCTGCTGCCAAGCGAGGTGGCGAGGTTGATGCGCTGGCTTTCGCCGCCGCTCAGCGTGTTGCTCAGGCGGTCGAGCGTGAGGTAGCCCAAGCCCACGTTTTGCAAAAATTGCAGCCGATTTTGTATCTCCGTCAGCGTGCGGCCTGCCACCTGCATGTCGTAGTCCGATAGCGGCAGCGCGCTCATCTGCACGGCAAGCGTATCAACGGGTAGCGACACCAGCTCGGCCATGTTTTTGCCGCCTACCTTGACGTAGAGCGCCTCCTTGCGCAGCCTCGTTCCGCGACATTCGGGGCAGGTGGTTTTGCCGGTGTATCGCGCCAGCATTACGCGGAACTGAATCTTGTAGCGGTTGGCTTCAACGTCAGCAAAAAATCCGTCGAGGCCGACCCAGTCGCCCTTGCCGCGCCACAAAATATCTCGCTGCTCCTGCGTCAGCTCGTGGTAGGGTTTGTGGATGGGGAAGCCCAGCTTGGACGCCAGCTTCACGAAGGTGTCCTTGTACCGGCCCATCTGCTCGCCACGCCAGCACACCACCGCATCGCCATACACCGACTGCGTTTTGTCGGGCACCACCAAGTCCTCGTCGATGCCCACCACGCGGCCGTAGCCCTCGCATCGCGGGCAAGCGCCCAGCGGATTGTTGAAGCTGAACAGGTGCTCCGACGGCGTTTCAAACGTGATGCCATCGGCCTCAAAAAGGTTGGAAAAAATTTCTCCCTGCGGCCTGTCAGGCAAGGCTGCATCAGCGCTCCGCGGCGGATAGTCGGCCACCAGCAGCGTGCCGTATCCCTCGCTAAATCCGGTTTGCACCGAGTCGCCAATGTCGTTCAGCAGCTCGTCGTCTGCGGTGGCGACCAAGCGGTCAACCACCACGTAAACCGACTGCGGCAGCGGCTGCACCGCATGGAGCTTAGCTTTGCCGATGGAGGCAAGGTAGTCCTCAACCTCCACAATCTTCCACTCGTTGGCCTTTCCATGCCGCAGGCAAATGCGCGTAAGCCCCGCCTGCACAAGCAGCGTGAGCTTTTCGATGAAGCCCATACCCTCGGATAGGTGCAGCGGTGCGAGCAAAGCCATTCGCTTGCCTTCGGGCTGCGAGGCTATGTAGCGCACCACATCGGCCACGCTGTGCGCCTTCACCTCGACGCCCGAAACCGGCGAGTACGTGCGTCCAACGCGGGCGAAGAGCAGCTTGAGGTAGTCGTAAATTTCGGTTGACGTGCCCACCGTTGAGCGCGGGTTGCGCGTGCTCACCTTTTGCTCGATGGCGATGGCAGGCGGGATGCCGGTGATGCTTTTCACCTCGGGCTTGTCAATGCGGCCAAGGAATTGCCGCGCGTAGGCCGACAGGCTCTCCACGTAGCGACGTTGCCCTTCGGCAAACAGCGTGTCGAACGCCAGCGTGCTCTTGCCCGAACCCGATAGGCCTGTAACCACCACCAGCTGGTTGCGCGGGATGTCGAGGTCAACGTTCTTCAGGTTGTGCACCTTGGCGCCTCGTATGCTAATTATTTCGTTCATTTTCTCCATATTTTTTGGGGCAGCAAAAGTAACAGCAAAAGTTCAATTGTGCAAAGTTTAGGCAAAAAAAGATGATAAAATTTTGCAATGCGTGCAGCAAAACTGCCACAAAAAAAGGGCGGAAGCTGCCTTCCACCCTCGCGCTTGCTTTTTACGAAACCTAGGCTGCACGCCACTTTACACGATCAGCGTTTGTATCGAGCCACGATGCTTTTCCATCATCTTGCGCAGGTTGATAATAGCGTAGTGCATACGCCCCAGCGCAGTGTTGATGTTGATTTTTAGCAGGTCGGCAATTTCCTTAAACGACATGTTGCTGTAGTAGCGCATGAGCACTACCTGCCGCTGGTTGCTCGGCAAAAAATTCAGCATCTTGTGCACGTCTCTGCGCTGCTCAATGATGATGGTTTGCTCCTCGATGTTGAGGTCGGAAAAATCTTCGCCCAGGGGCACAAGTGCTTCCGAATCGTCGATGTTGGCCTCCATCGTCAGCCGCTTGCCACGAAAGTAGTTCATGGCATGGTTGTGAGCAATGCGCATGGCCCACATGGCAAACTTGCCCTTGTCCTCGTAGCGCCCTTCTTGCAGCGAGCACATCACCTTGATGAGCGTGTCCTGCATGATGTCGTTGGCGATGTCGGTGTCCCGCACCATCAACAAAATGGACGCGTAGATGCGTTGGTGGTGCCGCGCCAGCAGCATTTCGAAGGCGTTCTGGTCGCCAGCCACAAACTGTCGGATGAGGACGCTGTCGCTTACTCTTTTTTCTGTTTTCATACTCTTATCTATTTTGGTTTAAGAGTCGATGTTACGCATAATTGCTTGTAGTTTTAAATTTGAGTAGCACCCTGTCAATCGAGTTGAAGATGACAAACTGTTACTTTTTCGATTAATTTGATTGCAAAAGTAAAGTAAATTATTGTATTTTCCAAATGGTATTAACTAAAATTTCAATGATGATGATTTTTTATTAGGTTAACCGTCTTAAAATAAGGCAAATAGTTGTAAAATAAAATTTTTCAAGGAGGAAAATATAACGAATTATAACAATTCTACCTCGAATTTGATTGCGATTTGTTGAAATATTTGGTCACATCAAAAATGGTATTCGCCTACTTTCGCCACAAAAAGTTGAGCCGTTTTCCTATCTTTTTCATCGTCCGCCAATCACCTCGTAGCTTGGAAAGTCATCCAAAAAAATCACCTGCCCGCTCTCAAAGTCAAGCCTGCAGCAGTACGTGTACGCGCCGTTGGTGATGGCCATGTAGGGCACGCGGAGCGCGAGATTGTAGCGTGCGGCCTGCGCAAAAGTGTCGTTGCACACGGCCACGTCAGGCGCCTTGCATTCCACCAGCAGCAGCGGCAATCCCGCACGGTTGCAGGCCAAGATGTCGCATCGGCAGCTGGCGCCGTTCACCACGAGGGCATGCTCCACCAGCATTAGCCCCGCTGGAAATCCGCGCTTGTCAAGCATGAAGCGAATGAAGGCCTGACGCACGTTCTCCTCCGGCGTTTGCGCAACGTACTTGCGGCGGATGGGGTCGAAAATTTTTTTTGTCATCGGTTCGTTGGTTTAGCGTCCCTTGCTGGCACAAAGAAGGGTCAAAGGTAAGTATTTTTTGAGGATTCCTGTCATCTCCCAAAAATCATTTTTTATCGTACCTTTGCCGCCCAAATTTGAACGAAAAAAATCATGCACGTACACTTCATTGCCATTGGCGGAAGCGCCATGCACAACCTTGCGCTCGCCTTGCACAGCAAGGGCTACACGGTGAGCGGGTCGGACGACGAAATATTTGACCCCGCCAAAAATCGCCTCGCCGAAAAAGGCTTGCTGCCCGAAAAAATAGGCTGGTTTCCCGAAAAAATTACCGCCAAGCTCAACGCCGTCATCCTTGGTATGCACGCCCGCGCCGACAACCCAGAGCTGCTGCGGGCAAAGGAGCTGGGGCTGAAAATATTTTCGTACCCCGAATACCTCTACGAGCAAACCAAAAACAAAACTCGCGTGGTGGTGGGCGGAAGCCACGGCAAAACCACCACCACCGCCATGATTATGCACGTGCTGCGCAACCTTGGCGTTGACTTCGACTACATGGTGGGCGCCCAGCTCGATGGTTTCGACACCATGGTACACCTCTCGGAAGCCGCGCCAGTAGCCGTGTTCGAGGGCGACGAGTACCTCACCTCGCCCATCGACCCGCGACCAAAATTTCACCTCTACCGCCCGCACATCGGCGTGATTACAGGCATTGCGTGGGACCACGTCAATGTTTTTCCCACATGGAAAAATTACGTGGAGCAGTTCCACGCTTTCGCCAACCTGATTGAAGACGCAGGCTTGCTCATCTACTGCGTGGACGATAAAACCTGCGTGGAGGTGGCGCGAGACGCAAAAATCGGCCTCTCAAAGCAAGCCTACACAGCCCATGCCAGCTTCAACCGCGACGGCGTATGCACGCTAATCACCGAGCGCGACGGCGAAATTCCGTTGCGCATTTTCGGGACGCACAACCTGCAAAACCTCGAAGCTGCGCAGCTTGTCTGCCGTAAGCTGGGCGTGCAAGACAGCGATTTTTACCGCGCCATTGCCACCTTTGGCGGGGCAACGCGACGGCTACAGCTCGTGGCGCAAAGCGAGCACACGAGCGTGTTCTACGACTTTGCGCACTCGCCCTCCAAGCTCTGCGCCACCACCACGGCGGTGCGGCAGCAGTTCCCGCAGCGCAAGCTCTACGCCTGCATGGAGCTGCACACGTTCAGCAGCCTGAGCAAGGAATTTCTTGCGCAGTACAACGGCGCGATGCGCGATGCCGACGTTGCCCTCATCTACTTCAACCCCGAAACGGTGCGCCACAAGCAGCTCAGCGAAATTGCGGCAGCCGACGTGGCGCAAGCCTTTGGCGGCAGCGTGGAGGTGTTCACGAACAGCAGCGCGATGCTCGCCCGCTTGCGCTCACTCGACCCCGAGCAGGCAAATTTTTTGCTGATGAGCTCCGGAAATTTTGATGGAGTCAACGTTTCTGAGCTTGCGAAAGAGCTGGCTAAAAAATGAAGAATGAAGAATGGAAAACGAAAAATCACATAGCTTGAAAATTGTTTTTATGGGCACGCCCGATTTCGCCGTGGCCTCGCTACAGGCCTTGGTGGACGGGGGCTACAACGTAACGGCAGTGGTAACGCAGCCCGACAAACCTGCTGGTCGCGGAATGCAATTGCTGGCCTCGGCGGTGAAGCAATTTGCTGTAAGCCGCGCCATTCCTGTGCTGCAGCCCATCAAAATGAAGGACGAAGATTTTTTGCAAGCGCTGCGCGAGCTGCAGGCCGACCTGTTTGTGGTGGTGGCGTTTCGTATGCTGCCCGAAGCGGTGTGGCGTATGCCGCGGCTGGGCACGTTCAACCTGCACGCCTCGCTGCTGCCGCGATACAGAGGCGCAGCACCCATCAATTGGGCTATCATCAACGGCGAAACCGAAACCGGAATCACCACATTTTTCATCGACGAGGAAATTGATACCGGTAAAATTTTGCTGTCGAAAAAAGTAGCGATTTTACCCTCGGACACGGCCGAAACTTTGCACGATAAGCTGAAGGACGCGGGTAAAAGTTTGGTGCTCGAAACCGTTGATGGGCTTGCCTCCGGTACGCTTGTGCCCGTTGCACAGAGCGAGCTGGGCGAGGCCAAAAATCTGCCCACAGCGCCAAAAATTTTTAAGGACACCTGCCGCATCTGCTGGCAAAAAAACGCTGACGAGCTGGCCAACTTTGTGCGCGGCCTCAGCCCCCACCCTGCGGCCTGGTGCGACCTGCCGCTGAACGACGGCACAGCGCTACCGCTCAAAATTTTTGCATCGCACGCCGAAATTATCGCCCACACGCTACCTATCGGCGCCCCGCAAACCGACTACCGCAGCTCTCTCAAAGTGGCCTGCACCAACGGTTTTTTGCACATCGACGAGCTGCAGCCAATGGGCAAAAAACGGATGAGGTGCGAGGATTTTTTACGAGGATTTAGAGGGAGGTTTTGACATGGCACTAAGCTACATCTGGCTCGCGTTTTTTCTCATCGCCATTGCAGCGGCAGTAGTGCGGGCGCTGGTTTTCGGCGAGATTGAAGTTCTTTCGGCGGTGATGAACTCCACCTTTGATTCGGCCAAAACAGCCTTCGAAATTTCGCTGGGGCTAACCGGCGTACTCTCGCTGTGGCTCGGTTTTATGAAGATTGGTGAGCGCGGCGGCGTGGTGGGAGCCTTAGCTCGCCTCAGCTCGCCGGTGTTCCAAAAGCTCTTTCCCGACCTGCCCAAAGACCACCCCGCCAACGGCTCCATTTTTATGAATCTCTCGGCCAACATGCTGGGCTTGGACAACGCCGCCACCCCGCTTGGGTTAAAGGCCATGCGCGAAATGCAGGAGCTCAACCCCAGCAAGGACACCGCCTCCAACCCCATGCTAATGTTTTTGGCGCTCAACACATCGGGGCTAACGCTGATACCCATCAGCGTCATGGTGTACCGTGCGCAGCTGGGCGCGGCCAACCCCGCCGACGTTTTTTTGCCCATCCTCATCGCCACCTACTGCTCCACGCTGGCCGCCATTGTTGCCGTGTGCGTGCGGCAGCGCATCAGCCTACGCAGCCCAGCGCTGCTGCTGTTTTTGGGCGGGCTAACGGTGCTCATCGCGCTGCTGTTTGCCCTGTTTTCGGCCATGCCAAAAGAGCACATCGGGATGTACTCGGCCGCTGCCGCAAACCTTTTGCTGCTGCTCATCTTGCTGGCATTTTTTGTGGCCGGTATGCGCAAAAAAATCAACGTTTACGAGGCCTTCATCGAGGGCGCAAAGGAGGGCTTCAAAACCGCCATTACCATCATTCCCTACCTCGTGGCAATGCTGGTGGCTATTGGGATGCTGCGGGCTGCGGGCGTGATGGACGCGGTGGTGAGCGGCATCGCAAGCGTGGTGGCTGCGCTGGGCTTCAACACCGACTTTGTGGGCGCCCTGCCCACCGCGCTGATGAAGCCGCTTAGCGGCAGCGGTGCACGCGGTATGATGGTAGACGCCATGCGCACCTACGGCGTGGACTCGTTCGCAGGCCGCCTGGCCGCTACGATGCAGGGCGCCACCGACACCACGTTCTACATCATCGCCGTGTATTTTGGCAGCGTGGGCATCAAAAAAACGCGCTACGCCATCACCTGCGGGCTTATTGCCGATGCCGTGGGAGTCGCGGCTGCCATTGGGGTTGCGTACATTTTCTTTTAGCGGCAGCTGAAAAAAAAATCACATCGTACCGTATTTTGTTTTATCTTTGCGCCCGAAAAAAAAATTGTTGCATTGAAGTTTTTTGAAACCATAGGACGCTACCTGCTGCTCATGTCGCGGGTGTTCAGCAAGCCGCAGCGGTGGCGAATTTTCTACTCGCAGCTGCTCGACGAAATGATGGACCTTGGCATCAACTCCGTGGCCATTGTGGCCATCGTGTCCATCTTTGTGGGCGCTGTCATCGCCATCCAAACGGCGCTCAACATGGAGAGCGCACCCGCCTACATGGTAGGCCTGGCCACGCGCGACACGCTCATCCTCGAATTTTGCTCCACCATGATTGCCCTCATTCTGGCAGGAAAAGTAGGCTCCAACATCGCCTCGCAGATAGGCTCCATGCGCATCACCGAGCAGCTTGACGCGCTTGAGCTGATGGGCGTCAACTCGGCCTGCTACCTCATCTTGCCAAAAATTGTGGCGCTCGTATCGCTCATGCCCTTCATCACCATTTTCAGCATCACCATCGGCATCTCCGGCGGGCTAATGGGCATCGCGCTCACCGACTACTTCACCGTTGACCAGTACGTGGACGGCATCCAGTACGAGTTCACGCCCTACTACGTTACCTACTCCATCATCAAGTCGATGGTGTTTGCGTTTATCATCACCTCGGTGTCGGCGTTTTGGGGCTACAGCGTGCAGCACGGCACGCTCGACGTGGGGCGCAAGAGCACGATGGCCGTGGTTACCAGCTGCATTTGCATCCTCATTTTTAACCTGCTGCTCACCGAAATGTTGCTATAAAAATTGCCATGATAGAAGCCCGAAATATTTGCAAATCGTTCAACGGAAAAACCATTCTAAGCGACATCAGCGCTACGTTTGAGGAGGGTCAAACCAACCTCATCATCGGCGAAAGTGGCTCGGGAAAAACCGTGCTGCTCAAGTGCCTTGTTGGGCTGCACGCCATCGACAGCGGCGAAATTTTTTTCCACAACGTGGAGTACACCTCCCTCTCGCGCAAGCAGCAGCGCGGGTTGCGGCAGCAAATAGGGATGCTGTTTCAGGGCGGTGCGCTGTTCGATTCGGTAACGGTGGAGGAGAATGTGATGTTTCCGCTCACCATGTTTTCGGCCATGAGCAAGGCCGAGCAGCGCGACCGTGCGCTGGTTTGCCTCGAGCGCGTCAACCTCGCCGACGCCCGCCACCTCTACCCCACCGAGCTGAGCGGCGGTATGCAGAAGCGCGTGGCCATTGCCCGCGCCATTTCGCTAAGCCCCCAATACCTGTTTTGCGACGAGCCAAACTCCGGCCTCGACCCCAAAACCGCCATCCTCATCGACGCGCTCATCAAGGAAATTACCGAAGAAAATCACATCACCACCATCATCAACACGCACGACATGAACTCGGTGATGGAGATTGGCGACAAGGTGCTCTTCCTGCACGACGGCCGCTGCTGGTGGGAGGGCAGCAAGCATGATGTGCTCTACTCGCAGAACGTGGAGCTGAACGAATTTGTGTTTGCGAATAGCTTGGCGAAAAAGGCGAGGGCTTCAAATTTGAGATGATGCATACTTTCTTTTCTTCAATTCTTTTGCTATCTTTGCGCCCGAATTTGAAATCAGCAATCTTAAAATATTTAAATCACTGAGAAAAAAAATCGTTGCAGGAAACTGGAAAATGAACACCACCTTCGATGAGGGCGAGGCCTTGGTGAAGGCGGTAATTGCCCGCAAAGGCGAGGTGGCAAGCGACGTGACGCTGGTGGTGGCACCGCCTTTCACGCACCTCAACTGCCTTGCCGACGACCTCAAGGAGGCCGGCATTGGGCTGTCGGCGCAGAACTGCGCAGCGAAAGAATCGGGCGCATACACCGGCGAGGTGTCGGCCAAAATGCT
>JAITOI010000204.1 GCA_031289995.1 Prevotellaceae bacterium
CCGGCGGAAGCTCGTTTGAGCTGCTGCAGTAGGCCATTAGTAGTGCCCCTGCCATGAGGAGCGATGCTCCTTGAAAAATGTACTTAAGTTTCATAAGATTTTTTTGAAAGCGTTTATAAAAATTGATGCAGAAATTTCAGTGCAGAAAACAGGTAACAAAAATCAACTTCATTTCGACTGTTGGTCGCGCTCGGCTCAAAACAACAAACTTAAAAAACGGTGCAAAGGTAAATAAAATCAAATAGCAGCCAACTAAAATAACGTAATTTAATAGAGTGGCTAATGGCATTGTTCAGAAAATGAGGACATAAGCTATTTGGGGAGCTGAGCAAAAGTTTGGAAAAAAGTTGCTTTACGGCAATTTTTCCTGCACGATTTGCGCACTTTCTGCTGCGCAAAATCGGCGTAACGCCGCCTCCTGCACACATCGCTAAGCGTAGGCTGGCTCTGGGTTTGCGGAGCATACTAAGGTTTGAAATTTAAGATTTGAGGTTTGAAAGTTGGGAACATGGACGTGCGGGAGGCCAATGCTGGCGGGCGTTTGCGGAGTTCCGATGGTAGCTTTCAAGCGGCCAATTAGTAGCTCACCACGTACTCTTTTCCATCGCCTTCCACCGCCAGCCGGTACTCGTTGTGGCCAACTTTTTCGGCGGTGCCGATGTTGGATTTGGGCTTCTTGCTGGTCGAAAAATAGAGGTAGCCGCGACCTGCAGGCGCGGTTACTTTGAGCGTCTTACTGTCGGCGTAAACCTCAATGTCGCCGCGGGGTGTAGGCGTTTTGCCGCGCATCCACTGCAGGCCTCCGAGGTTGGGGCGGATGCTAAATTCGCTGTATCCGGGCTGGGTGGGCTGCACGCCAAGGTAGTACTTTCCGAGCAGGTAGATGGGGCTTGCACCCCAAGCGTGGCAAAGGCTGCGGCCGTACGGACGGGCGTACATGGCGAGGTGCTGAGCGCCGCTTTCGCGCGGGTCGAACTTCTCCCAAAACGAGGTGGCGCCAAGCGCGAGCATGCCTCCCCAGTAGCTCTTCATCTCGCGCAGCACGTGCGCCTGCTCGCCCAACGCGCACAAGGCTTCGAGCTCGTAGAAGCGCATGTAGGGCGTGGTTATTTTGAGGGCGTCGGGGTTGAGCAGCACGCTGCGCTTGATGGCCTGCGTTTGCTCGGCGCTGGTGTAGCCGAGCAGCACGGCAAACATGTTGGTGTAGGGCGTTACCTGCTCGCTCTGCTGGCCGTTTTCGACGTTATGCACGAAGGCGTTTTTCGTGTCCGACCAGAAGGTGCTATGCAGCTTAGGCCGGAGCTGCTGCGCCAGCGCGGTGTAGCTGTTGAGGCCTGCGCTGTCGCCTGCGATGCCGGCGCATAGCGCCATCGCTTCGAGGCTTCGGCAGAAGAGCAATTGCTCGAAGCTCAGCTCGCCTTTTTTGCTCATCGTGAACTCTGCCCAGTCCAAGAAAACCCAGTCGCCGCTTAGCCCCTCGAGCATGCCGCGTGCGTTGCGTCGCGCCAGCACGTAGTCCATCAGCGTCGCCATGCGGGGGTAGAGCTGGCGCACAAACAGGCGGTCGCCGGTGAAGAGGTAGTAGTCGTATACGCTCATGAACCAGTAGAAGGTGTAGTCCATGATGGTGTTGATGTGGCTGGTGACGGGGTCTTTGCCGCGCAGGGCGAACAGCGTGCGCGTTACGCTTGGCGTGTCGAAGAAGAGGTAGTAGCTCATCAAAAAGCTTTGGTAGGCGTCGCCCGACCACACCCACCGGTCGCGCTTGATGCCGTCGACGAAAAACTCGCGGGTGCTGAGCTGGAGGGTGTAGCAGGCGATGTCCCAGATGCGGTTGAGCTCCTCATCGCTGCAGCGAAATTCGCCGCGGTAGGTCTCGGGCATGTACTCGTAGAGCAGCGACAGGTCGTCGAAAGCCAGCGTGCCGTCAACGCTGACGTAGGCGTAGCGCAGGGCTTTGGAGACGGGCATCACGAAGTCCTGCGGCTGCGGATGGTCGAGGTAGAGGCGGTCTAAAGTTTCGCATCGCGCGGTGTCTGTCGCCTCCTCCTTCGACTCGCCGTAGTACACCGCCAGCGTGCCCTTGCCCTTCAACCCGTGCAGCTTGACGAAGCCAAAAGTTTCCTGCCCGAAATCGGCCAGCGCCGTGCTGCCGCTACGCTGCGTGCTAATGGCTGCCTTGGGTGTGGTGGGCAGCGCGAACTGCGATGGTCGCGCCTGCGGCGAGCCGAAGCTCCACGACGCGGCGCTGAGGTAAATCGTGCCCGAGTTGTCCGACACCTTACCCGACGCGTCAATCCACTCCTTGTCCTCGAAGGTTACGCGCCACGAGCTGTCGCTGGCCACCGTTGTGCCGCGCACAAAAATGGCAGGTGTTTGCTGCTGGTTGTGCACCTTGATGTGGAGGCTGTGCCTACCTGCGGAGAGCTTGATTTTGCTGGGCTGGCCGAACATCAGCCGTCCATCGAGCTTGACGTTGTACTGCCCTTCGACGAAGAGTTCGACTTCTTCGTCAGCCGTCAGCTCGAGCGTTTTGGAGAACTCCACGAGCACGTAGTGGCTATCCATTCGCCAAAACGGAGGGAGGAAAGTGCCGCGCTCGGAGCGCCGATTTTGCATGTTGTTGGCCAGCCAAATGTCGTAGTCGCCCGGATACCAAATCCAGGTGGGGCTTGCGGCGGTTGCTGTTGCGCCTGCGCAGAGCAGGGACACAAAAAGGAGGATGTTTTTCATTTGAAGATTTGAAGATTTGAAGATTTGAAGATTTGAGGATTTGAAGATTTGAGGATTTGAAGATTGCTGCGTCGCATATCGCATAGTCGCACATCGCATAGTCGAAGATTTGCGGGGGGCAAAGGTAGGAAAAATAATGAAACGGGGTAGCGGGTTTTGCAATAGCTTGGATGGTGGCATGGAACCTCATTTCTACCTCATTTTTCTAACAAAACAACCT
>JAITOI010000209.1 GCA_031289995.1 Prevotellaceae bacterium
TTTAGAGCACAAAACAAATCCCTGTTCAGGGCAACCGCACCAAAATTCGAACCATTAATTTAATGGTATTGAGTTCAAGACGGATTTCGTGGAACCCGCGCCAACATTGGCGTTGGCGAAAAAAAACTTAAATTTTAATGCGGCTGACCCGATAAAAAATCCTCCGCAAAACACGAAGGCGCAAGCCATATTCGCCCGCGCCTTTGTGCCCTACTAATTTTCATCAAACCTTCATCCCAGCCGCGCTCCCAGCTCCTTGTCAAAGGCGATGAGAGCAGCCTCGTGCGAGCCAATTTTTTGCAGCGCGTCGGCATACTTGCGGGCGGTGTTCTCCTCCTCAACCTGCTCGCTGACGTACCACTGCAAAAAGATTTGCGTGGCGTAATCCTTCAGCTCGACGGCCATATCGACCAGCTCGTAGATGCGGTTGGTAACAAGATTTTCGTGCTTTGCGGTGTCGGCAAAAGCGGCAGCGGGCGATGCCCAGTCCTGCGGCACAGCCTCGATGGGCTGTAGGCTTACGCGTCCGCCGCGCGAGCTGAGGTAGCTCAGCAGCTTTTCGGCGTGCGTTTGCTCCTCCTTTGCCTGCGCGGCATACCAGCAGGCGATGCCGTCGTAGCCCTTGCTGCGCATATCGTACGACATCGAAAGGTAGAGGTAGGCCGACCATAGCTCGGCATTTGCCTGCACGTTTAAGGCCGCTTCCATTGCGGGTTTGAGTGCTGTCCTGTCCATTTTTTCTATCATTTTTTTGGTGAATAATTCCGCTTTTTTTGCGCACGCTACTCATCCCTATCCTTGTCCACGTACTCCTTCAGCAGCCGCTCTTGCACGTCGGGCGGCACCTGCTGGTACTCGAGGAATTTCATCGAGTAGGTGGCGCGTCCGGAGGCGAGCGAGCTGAGCGTAGTGCTGTACTTGTTGAGCTCGGCAAGCGGCACGCGGGCTTTCACCACCTCGAAGTTTTTCTGGCTGTCCATGCCTTCGATGATGGCGCGACGGTTCTGCAGGTCGCTCATCACGTCGCCCATGTAGTCGGCGGGCACGAGCACCTCGACCATGTAAATAGGCTCCATAATTTTGGGCGCCGCGTTGCGGAAGGCCTCCTTGAAAGCGTTGCGCCCAGCCAGCTTGAACGAAATTTCGTTGCTGTCCACGGGATGCATTTTTCCGTCGTACACGTACACCTTCAAGTCGCGAGCGTAGGAGCCGGTGAGAGGTCCCTCCTCCATTTTTTCCATCAGGCCCTTGAGGATGGCGGGCATAAAGCGGGCGTCGATGGCGCCACCCACCACGCAGTTGTAGTAGATGAGCTTGCCGCCCCACTCGAGGTCGTACTCCTCCTTGCCTCGAAGGTTGAGCACCATTTCGCCGCCGTTCACGCGGAAGCGGTTGTTTTCGGGAGCGCCCTCCACGTAAGGCTCGATGAGCAGGTGCACCTCGCCAAACTGCCCTGCGCCGCCGCTCTGTTTTTTGTGGCGGTAGTCGGCGGCGGCGAGCTTGGTGATGGTTTCGCGGTAGGGAATTTTGGGGTTGAGCAAGTCAACTTCGATTTTGTAAATCGTGCTCAGGTTGCGCTTCAGGATGTTGATGTGGTGCTCGCCCTGCCCGCTCACAATGATTTGCTTCAGCTCCTTGGAGTACTCCACCACGATGGTCGGGTCTTCCTGGTGGATGCGGTGGAGAGCCTCGCCCAGCTTCTCTTCCTCCGCGGCATTCTTCGCTTTGATGGCGATGCGGAACTTCGGGTCGGGGAAGGTGATGGGCTTGAAATTCCACGATTTTCCTTCGCCGTTGAGGGTCTGATTCACGTGCGTATTTTTCAGCTTCACGGTGCAGCCAATGTCGCCTGCGCTGAGCTCCGTCACCTTGGTGCGCGTTTTTCCTGCCGGGCAAAACAGCTGAGCAATGCGCTCTTTGGAGTCGTTGTCGGCGTTCAGCAAATCCGTGCCCTCACTCACTTTGCCGCTCATCACGCGGAAGTAGTAGAGCTCGCCGATGTGCTGCTCCACGGTGGTTTTGAACACGAAAAGGGAGGGCGTTGCGGCGGTGTTGCAGGGCACCACTTCGTCCTCCACAGTCTTGTATTCGCGCGCCTTTTCGGGCGATGGCGATACGTTGATGAGGAACTCCATCAGCCGCTTCACGCCGATGTCTTTTTTTGCCGACAGGCAGAAAACCGGCACCATGTCGCGGTTCTTGATGCCGGCACGCAGGCCGCGCCGTATCTCTTCTTCGTCGAGGGTGCCCTTGTCGAAAAAGAGCTCCATCAGCTCCTCGTCGTACTCGGCGGCAGCCTCCACCAGCGCCTTGTTGAGCTCCACGGCGCGCTCCATTTCTTCGCCCGCGGGGATGTCGAGGTCTTGGCGCTCGCCGGTGTCGCCCTTAAACTTGTACATCTTCATCTTGAGCACGTCCACGAATCCGTCGAAGTCGCTGCCCGTGGCGAGCGGGTACTGCACCAGCACTACCTTCTTGCCAAACGTTTCGCGCAGTGCGGCAACGGTGGCCTCAAAGTCGGCCTTGTCGCTGTCCAGCTGGTTGACGGCAACGACGAGAGGCTTGCTGTGATTTTCGGCGTAGCGGGCAAAAATTTCGGTGCCCACCTCCACGCCATTTTGAGCGTTGACCACCATAACGCCGGTGTCGCACACCTTGAACGCCGAGAAGACTCCGCCCGAAAAATCGTCGGAACCTGGCGTGTCGATGAAGTTGAGCTTGCGCTCCATGAACTCTGTGTAGAGCACGGTGCTGTAGATGGAGCGCCCGTAGGTTTGCTCAATTTCGGAGCAGTCGCTCACGGTGTTTTTCGCCTCAACGGAGCCACGGCGGTCGATGACTTTTCCCTCGAAGAGCATCGCCTCGGCGAGGGTTGTTTTTCCGCTGCCCGGAGCGCCCAGCAGCACTACGTTGCGGATTTTTTCTGTGGGGTAGATTTTCATAAAAACTTGGTATTAGAAATTAGAAATCGCGATAACAAAAAGACGCCAAATGTAGGATAATTCTTTGGATGTTGCGTTATGCTAACAATTAAAAAAGGTTGTAGAGCAGAAAAAAAATTATTCCGCCAAAAAAACATACTATGTTCTATTCATTTGAACAGTAAGCGAATTTGTTATATTTCGTTAACAAGCGATTTTTCACTTGCATGCTATTGTAAAACATTTGTACTTTTGCCGCCGTTAACAATGAAGTTAAACACAAAAATTAGACAAAAAAGTTAGACATGAAAGATAGCCAATCATCAAGCACAGAAGCGGCAATTATGGCCGCAGCCGAGAGCGAGTTCCTCGAAAAAGGTTACGCCAACACCAAGACTACCGACATCGCGCAGCGGGCAGGCGTTACGCATGCCATGCTGCACTACTACTTCCGAACGAAGGAAAATCTGTTCGAGCTGGTGCTCAAAACCAAGATGGAGTTGCTTGCCAACGCACTCATTTTGTCGTTCAACCAAGACCTGCCTTTCGACGAAAAAATTCGTCAAGGCGTGGAGCAGCACTTCGATTACATTGCCGCCAACCCCCAGCTGCCTTGGTTTTTGCTGAGCGAGGTGATGCGCGACAAGACGCATCGCGACATCCTCATCAAGCTGATGCGTCCCAAGGCACAGGCCATCTCGCGGAGGGTGAGCGAGGACATCGAAGCCGAAGCTGCCACGGGGAAAATTCGCCGCATGGATCCGCTCGACCTGATGCTGAGCATCCTCATGCTAAACGTGTCCATCTTCCTCATCGCGCCGTTCATCAACGAGGTACTGAACGGCAACAAGGCGCAGCTGCAAAAAATACTACGGCACCGAAAGGAGGAAAACGTAAGGATGATAATGGCTCAGCTGAGACCTGAAGATTGAGATTTGAAAATTTGAAAATTTGAAGATTAAAAAATTGAATTATGACACGCATTTTTTTCACCACCGTCATGATGTTCGGCATCGCCAGCATCGCCCGCGCACAAAGCGATTCCGCAATGGTTGGCCAGCCGCTGTCCATCGACAGCTGCCAGGCCATGGCGCGCGCCAACTACCCGCTCATTCGCCAGCTGGGGCTGGTGGAGCGCACCCGCGACTACAACCTCGCCAACGCCAGCCGCGCCTGGCTTCCGCAGCTGCAGCTCAGCGCAAAGGCCACCTACCAGTCGGACGTAACGCAGATACCGCTCGACTTCTCGCAGCTGTCGGCAGTGCTGGGCGGTAACGTGCCCACCATTCCCGAGCTGGCCCGCGACCAGTACAACATCAGCCTCGAGCTGAGCCAAACGCTGTGGGATGGCGGCAGCATCCGCGCGCGTCGCGCCAGCATTGGTGCCCAGTCCGAGGCCAGCCTGCGCGAGCTGGAGGCCAACCTCTACGCCGTGGGCGAGCGCGTGAACCAGCTCTTTTTCGGTGCCCTGCTGCTCGACGAAATGCTGACGCAAAACACCCTCTATGCCGACCAGCTGCAGCTCAGCTACGCCCGCGTGGAGGCCTGCGTGAGCAACGGTATAGCAATGCCTGCCGACCTCGACGCCGTGCGCGTGGAGCAGCTCAAGGCGCAGCAGCAACGCGCACAGCTGACGCACCGTCGTGCAGCCTACATCGCCATGCTCGCAGCTCTCACCGGCACGCAATTTGGCGACAGCCTAACCCTCGCTCACCCCGCCGCATTGCCGCCACCATCCACCGCCATCAATCGCCCCGAGCTGGCCACATTCGACGCACAGCTCGGCTCGCTCAACGCCGCGCAGGGAGAGCTGCACGCCTCGCTGATGCCGCGCGTAGGCTTGTTCATCACGGGTGGTTTCGGCAAGCCGGGGCTTAACATGCTCGACGATAAATTCGCCGCGTACTACATCGGTGGCATCCGGCTCACGTGGAATATCGGAGTTTTCTACACCCGCAAAAACACGCTCGCCACGCTCGAGGCAAACCGCAGCTCCGTTGCCGTGCAGCGCGAAACGTTTTTGCTCAACACCCAAATAAGCCGCACCAGCAACGAGCGCGAGCTGGACAAGTACCGCGATTTGCTGCAGTCCGACGACGAAATTATTGCCCTGCACACCGGCGTGCGGCAAGCCGCCGAAGTCCGCCTCACCAACGGCACGCTCACCGCAGCCGACCTGCTCCGCGAGCTGAACGCCGAGCAAATGGCGCGGCAAGAAAAAATTGTGCACGAGGTGGAGATGCTGCAAGCTGCGTACAATTTGAAACATCTAACGAATAGTGAATAGTGAATAGTGAATAGTGAATAACGAATAGTGAATAGTGAATAACGAATAATGAATAAAAAACCATGAAAACAAAAAACATTTTCATCCTCATCGCCAGCGCCGCGCTTGCTTCTGCCTGCGGCGGGAATGGCAACAAATTTGACGCCAGCGGCATGTTTGAAGCTACCGAAATTTTGGTGTCGGCCAAGGGCAACGGCGAAATTATGCGCTTCGACGTGCACGAAGGAAAAAGCGTGGAGGCCTTGACGGCGCTGGGCTTCATCGACACCACGCAGCTGTACTTGCGCAAGCAGCAGCTGCTGGCAAACATCCGTGCGCTGGGTAGCCGCACGCTGAACGTGGCGCAGCAAACGGCAGCCCTGCAGCAGCAAGTGGCAACGCAACGGCGCGAGCAGCGGCGCTTCGAAAACCTCGTGAAGCAAAACGCGGCCACCCAAAAACAGCTCGACGACGTGTGCGCTCAGCTGGAAACGCTGGAAAAGCAATTGGCTGCGCAAACCGAAACGCTGCACAACAACAACAGCAGCCTTGCCGGCGAACGCGACGCCCTTGCGCAGCAGGTAGCGCAGCTCGACGACCAGCTAAAAAACGCCGTCATCCGAAGCCCCATTGCGGGCACGGTGCTGAACAAGTATGCCGAGGAGGGCGAGCTCGCGGCGCAAGGCCGGGCGCTGTTTAAGGTGGCGGACGTGCAACGAATGACGCTGCGGGCTTACATCTCCGCAAGCCAGCTGACCACGCTCAAAATTGGGCAAACGGTGCGCGTATTTTCCGACCTCGGCGCCGCCGACCGACGCGAGTACAGCGGCGCTGTGGCATGGATTGCGGACAAGGCAGAGTTCACTCCCAAGACCATCCAAACCCGCGACGAACGCGCCAACCTCGTGTACGCCGTGAAGGTGGCGGTGGAGAATGATGGGCTGCTGAAAATTGGAATGTACGGGGAGATAAAATTTGAAAGCGAAAAATGAACGCCATTGTAACAGCCGAGAATTTGAGCAAGCGATACGGCGCCACGACTGCGTTACGCGAGGTTTCGTTTGAGGTGCAGCGCGGCGAAATATTCGGCCTGATTGGTCCCGACGGCGCAGGCAAAACCACGCTGTTTCGCATCCTCGCGTCGCTGCTGCTGCCCGACGGCGGAAGCGCAACGGTGGACGGCAACGATGTGGTGCGCGACTACCAGCAAATCCGCTGCGCCATTGGCTACATGCCAGGCCGCTTCTCGCTCTACCAGGACCTAACGGTGGAAGAAAATCTGCGCTTTTTTGCCACCATTTTCAGCACCACCATCGAGGAAAACTATCACCTGATTGCCGACATTTACCGCCAAATTGAGCCGTTCAAAACGCGCAAAGCTGGCAAGCTATCGGGCGGCATGAAGCAGAAGCTGGCGCTGTGCTGCGCCCTTATCCACAAGCCGGTGGCGCTGCTGCTCGACGAGCCTACCACGGGCGTTGACCCCGTGTCGCGCAAGGAATTTTGGGAGATGCTCAAGTGCTTGAGGCAGCAAAATATCACCATCGTGGTGTCCACGCCCTACATGGACGAGGCCACGCTCTGCGACCGCATCGCGCTCATTCAGCACGGCTCGCTGCTCAGCATCGACACGCCGGCAAACATTGCGGCCCGATACCCGCGCAAGCTCTACGCCGTCACCTCGGATAGCAGCTATCGCCTGCTCGAACCGCTGCGCCGCCACCCGCAAGTACACTCGGCCTATATTTTTGGCGATAGCGTGCACGTTTCCACCATTAACGATGAACCGCTAATCCTTAATCCCGATATGCGGGGTGTGGAAAGTTGCCAGCAAATTCAGGCCTGCATTGAGGATTGCTTCATCGACATGACCCAAAAATAAAACACCATGAACAACGTAATCCAAACCCGCGATCTCACCAAGCGCTTCGGCACGTTCACCGCCGTTGACCGCATTTCGTTCGAGGTGAAGCAGGGAGAAATTTTCGGCTTTCTGGGCGCCAACGGCGCAGGAAAAACTACCGCCATGCGAATGCTGTGCGGGTTGAGCAAACCCACGTCGGGACAAGGCTTGGTGGCAGGCTACGACATCGCGCAGCAGCCCGAACGGGTGAAAAAACACATCGGCTACATGAGCCAAAAATTTTCGCTCTACGAAGATTTGAAGGTGTGGGAAAACATGCGCCTCTTCGGCGGAATTTACGGAATGGGAGCCAAGCTCATCGCCTCAAAAACCGCGACAATGCTCGCACGGCTGGGCTTCGTGGACGAGCGCAACACGCTGGTGCGCGACCTCCCGCTCGGCTGGAAGCAGAAGCTGGCCTTCTCCGTCGCCATCTTTCACGAGCCAACGGTGGTGTTCCTCGACGAGCCAACCGGCGGCGTTGACCCCATTGCCCGACGGCAGTTTTGGGAGCTGATTGCGCAAGCCGCCGCAAGCGGAATCACCGTCTTCGTAACCACCCACTACATGGACGAAGCCGAGTACTGCCGCCGCGTTTCGATTATGGTGGACGGCAAAATTGAGGCGCTCGATACGCCCAAAAATTTGAAGCAGCAATTCAATGCGGCCAACATGGACGCAGTTTTTCAACAGCTCGCACGGCGCGCCACGCGAGCCGACAACTAAAAATCGAAATCCATCATGAAACAGTTTCTTTCGTTCGTACAAAAAGAATTTTTCCACATCTTCCGCGACACGCGCACGATGCTAATTCTGCTCGTCATGCCGGTGGCTCAGATTGTGCTTTTCGGCTTCGCCATCTCCTCCGAAATCCGCAACGCCAACGTCGCCGTGCTCGACTTTGCCAAGAACCCCGCCACGCAGCACGCCATCAACGAGCTGCAGGCAAGCGAGTATTTTTCCGTCATCGAAATCCACAACCCGCGCCAGATTGACGACATCTTCAAGCGCGGCGAAGCCTCACTCGCCATCATTTTTCAGAAGGAGAACGCGCAAGCATCAAGCTTCAGCTACCAGCTGCTCGCCGACGCCACCGACGCTAACCAAGCCACGATGCTGGCCAACTACGCCACAAACATAGTGAATAGTGAACAGCTAATAGTGAATAGTGGCGGTGCCAATGTGGGCCAAAGTCATGCATTTTCCACCATCAATTGCTCGATGAAAATGCTGTACAACCCGCAGATGAAGGGCGCCTACAACTTCGTGCCAGGCGTGATGGGGATGGTGCTGATGCTGATTTGCGCGATGATGACATCCATCGCCATTGTCCGCGAAAAGGAGATGGGAACGATGGAGGTGCTGCTCGCCTCGCCGGTGAAACCGTTCTACATCATCTTGGCCAAAATGGTGCCCTACTTCACGCTGTCAATGGTCAACCTCATCTCCATTCTGCTGCTGTCCGTGTACGTGCTGGACGTTCCCATTGCGGGCAGCGTGTGGCTGCTCACGCTCGTGTCGCTGCTGCTCATGCTGGTGTCGCTCGCCATTGGGCTGCTCGTTTCCAGCATCGTGAACACGCAGGTGGCGGCCATGCTCATCTCCGGAATGGCGCTGATGATGCCCACCATGCTGCTTTCGGGGATGATGTTTCCCGTCGAGAGTATACCCAAAATTTTGCAGTGGATTTCGGCTGTCATCCCCGCACGATGGTACATCGAAGCCGTAAAAAAGGTGATGATACAGGGTGTTGATGCCATCTACGTGGTGAAGGAAATCGTTGTCCTCACAGGGATGGCAGCGCTCTTGCTCGCAGTCAGCTTGAAGAAGTTTAAAATAAGATTATAGCCAAAAATCATGCTACGCTTTTTAATCGAAAAAGAATTTAAGCAGCTCTTTCGGAACAATTTTTTGCCGAAGCTCATCATGGCCTTCCCCATCGTGATGCTGCTGGTGCTGCCCTGGGCCGCCAATCAGGAGGTGAAAAACATCCGCATTTGCGTGGTCGACAACGACCACAGCGCGCAGTCGCAGCGGCTGGCGCAAAAGGTGGCCGCCTCCAAATATTTTATCCTCGTGGCGCGGCCAACATCCAACGCCGAGGCGATGGCCTACGTGGAGCGCGGCGAGGCCGACATCATCTTGGAAATTGAGCGCCGCTTTGAGCGCAACCGCAACGCCGGAGCCGCCAGCGTGCTCATCTCCGCCAACGCGGTGAACGGCACCAAAGGCTCGCTTGGCTCCGCCTACCTCGCCGCCATGGTGCAAGGCTTCAACGCCGAGCTGAACGCCGAAAAACAGCCCTCCCCAATGCCCAGCATTAGGGCCTCAACGCTCAACCTTTTCAACCCTCACCTGGACTACAAAATCTTCATGATTCCCGCGCTCATGGTGATGCTGCTCACGATGCTTGCTGGCTTCCTTCCCGCGCTCAACATCGTGGGCGAAAAGGAGGCAGGCACCATCGAGCAAATCAACGTTACGCCCGTGCGCCGCCTCACCTTCATCCTCGCAAAGCTAATCCCATACTGGATTATCGGCTACGTGGTGCTGTCCATGTGCTTGGGGATGGCCGCGCTCATCTACGGCCTGCTACCGGCAGGCTCGCTCGCCACCGTCTACCTCTACACCGGCGTGTACGTGCTCGTGGTTTCGGGGCTGGGCTTGGTCATCTCCAACTACTCCAACACCATTCAGCAGGCCATGTTCGTGATGTTTTTTTTCGTGATGATTTTGATTTTGATGAGCGGCCTGTTCACGCCCATCAGCAGCATGCCTGTGTGGGCGCAGGTGTTCACGCGCATCAACCCGCTGCGCTACTTCATGGAGGTGATGCGCGCCGTGTACCTCAAAGGCAGCGCCATGAGCGAGCTCCTGCCCCAGCTTTTTGCGCTGTGCGGCTTTGCGGTGGTGTTCAACGGATGGGCGGTGGGGAGCTATAGGAAGAGTCGATGAGATTTGAAGATTTTGAAGATTTGCAGCGCCTGCCATCACTACGATTGCGGGCGTTCGGATGTGATGATAGCGCTGAATTTGGCTAAATCTTTTTTTGAGGTGCTACTCCAATCGTCCTGCCGTGCGCACGGGTGTAGGCTGTGTCCCGAATGTGTAGGGACGCGATTAATCGCGTCCCTACCCCGTGCGCAAGACCACACACGCATCGTTTGGCTACTAAGGTTAGTGAGCGCAGCCGAACTAAGGTGGCCATAGAAAATAAGGTTTTGCAATGGGTTGGGCAGTGGCATGTAGGGGCGCACCTATGTGTGCGCCCTCCCTACGCGGTCGCCCCATAACGGCGTTCCCACACCTGCAAAGGGCGCACACATAGGTGCGCCCCTACGTGCTGCATCGCGTTCGCATCGCGCCCACATTGCCCACACCCGCACCGCCCGCACCCCGCACCCCGCGCCAGCACTCGCTCGCAGAGCATGGCTGCGGGGCGAGCGAAGTGTTTTTTATGCTCATCAGCGCCTTGCTTTCGAGGCACTTTCGAAGCCACTTTCGATGCGTTTTTGTTCGTTGTGCAAGCTGTGGATAGCTACGGAAATTGTGCAAAAGTTTTCGCTACACGTGCTGCTGCAAACATGCTGCACACGGCTTGTAGCGTGGCTTCCGCGTGTAGCATCGGCATAGCGCACGGGTGTAGGTTGTGCCACGAAGGAGGTCTGTGCTCCGTGCGCGAGACGCGCGTTGGGTGGGTGTCCGCAGGCTGCGCTGCGCTTGCCTGCGGTTATGAAAATTGCGTCCCTTCGGGACTTGCAGAATGTGGTGGTGGCTGCCCGAATTGTGCATCGTGCGTCGCGTCGCGCATCACCTCGCGCCTCGCACAACGTCTGCATGGCGCACGGGTGTAGGTTGTGCCTCGAATGAGGTCTGTGCTCCGTGCGCAAAACCACACACGCATCGTGGGCTACTAAGGTTAGTGAGCGCAGCCGAACTAAGGTTGCCTGCAAAAATAAGGTTTTGCAATGGGTTGGACTTGGCACGGAACCCCAGGTTGAGGCGAGGTTATACCTCGCTTCAGCTATCTCTGCAGGTTCTACCTGCGAAACAAAAAATGCAGGCAGAGCCTGCAAGGATAGGGCGGACAAGGTAGAACCTTGTCCGAACGGGTTCAAGACGCATTTCGTAAAACCCGCTCCACCATTGGCGTTGGCGCATATCCCCGTAGGGGATACATATCAATAGAAACCAGAAATGTGTGCGCGTTTTTCGCAC
>JAITOI010000213.1 GCA_031289995.1 Prevotellaceae bacterium
TTTCGTTGACCACAAATTGCATCTCCATCCTGCCTTCAATTTTAAGTATGATTGCCTCTTCCGGATAGGCTATCATTCCGACAACCCAGTCCTTAAAGACCTCGATGTCGTCGTTGCCCTTAAATTTCGGAGGCGTGTAGTAGGTCAGCGAGTCGATGTTGCGGTTAATGGATTGGAAGGTCAGCTTGTGCTTCTCCTCTTCGAGAATCATGCTCATGGTGAGCTGTACATCTTTCACCAAAATGCTGTCTGTGGCGCTGCCAAACGTGAAGCAGAGGTTGCAGTACATGTTAACGCTGTGGTGCCCCATTCGTGCAGGCTCCCAGCCGATAAAATGTTCATACATCATACATATCAGCTCGTTGTTCCAGTGGGCGTTGATGTTACTGTCGAGATCCACCGCCCCTAAGCTGCCCGATGTATCCACCCCAAAGTTTATGGATACGGCCTTTCCGTAAGGCACGCGAATGGGCGCGATGCGGCTTATTTGCCGCGCAACGCGACGGTGAAATTCAAACACCCCCCTGTTGCTTTTGAGTTGTGGAGGCTTGACAATGGGCATCGGTATGGAGTAGATAATGTTCGCCACCTTGCCCTGATGCTGGCCAGGCGTCCACCGCGGCGAGGCGTAGATGGTGCGCACCACCTCGCTATCCAAGTCTGGGTGCAGGCCGCGCAACACCTTCACCCGGCCTACGCAGCCCAGCGTATCGACCGTAAACTGCACCACCGCTCGTTCCGACACTTCGGCGGCAGCGGCGGCCACAGGCTCGGTGTAGCGGATGTGGCTGGCCAGCCAAACCATAAAATTATTGACGCTGCCGCCGTAGAACTGCGCTGCCATATCGGCCAATATGTAGTTCACAGCCTCATCCTTGGCCGTATCGGTAGGCTCCATGTCGTTGGCTCGCAAGGCAGGAATGGCAAGGCTTACGAGCAGGTAAGTGAGGAATTTTTTCATCGTTTTTTTGGGGCAAAGATACACAAAATTGTAGGGGGCGGGGGATTGATGTGCGACTATGCGATATGCGACAATGCCAGCGTCTATGTGTGATATTTCTGCAAGTCCCGAAGGGACGCAATTTTCATAACCGCAGGCAAGCGCAGCGCAGCCTGCGGACAGCAACACATCCGCGTCTTGCGCACGGTGCACAGGCCTTGTTCGGGGCACGACCTACACCCGTGCGCACGGCAGGACGATTGGAATAGCGCCCAAAAAAAGTTTCAGCCTGCCTACCTCATCGCTCCCTATAAGGTGCCTATAAGGTGCCTATAAGCTTCCTATAAGCTCCATTTTCTATAAGCTCATCCTTCGTGGCAACAACCTACGCCCAATGCAGAACGCATTGGAGTAGCGCCTCAACAAAAACGTTCAGCCAATTTTTACTACTTTTGCCCCCATGAAAATCGACCGCATAGTAGGTGCGCTGGGCGAGGCGGTGCGCAGCAATCAGGTGGGAATTTATGTTACCATAATTTTCCACCTGTGCGTGGCTATTGCCCTGATGAGCGCAAAAATCTACAGCGTGCCGCACACGATGCCGCTCGAAATTTCGTTCGATTTTCAGGACGATGAGCTGAAAAAGCTGGCGCTGCTGGCGCAAAAAAAGGTCGAGCTTGAGGCTGAGGTGAACCAGCTGCTAAGGCAAGCCCGCAGCGAGATTAGCGACGACGAAAGCAGCCCGCGCAACGCCGCCGTGAACGAAGATTGGCGTTCGGAAAATGTGGAGCACAACCGCGCCATGGAGGAGAATGACGAGGTGCAAAAACGTATCGACGCCACGCGCCGCATGATGGAGCAAAGCCGCAGCAGCGATGCTGAAGGCGACGTGCAGGCTGCCCCCAAAGAGGCGGTCAAAAAGCAAGACCTGTACACCGGACCATCGGTGCTATCGTACATGCTCAAAGGCCGCACTGCCATTAGCCTCCCGCTGCCGGTGTACAAGTGCGAGAGCGGTGGCGAGGTGGTGGTGCTCATCGAGGTTGCGCCCCACGGAACAGTGGTTGCAACCTCCGTTGAAGCTACCAAGCCGGAGACCGACAACTGCATACAGGAAGCCGCACGGCGAGCGGCTATGCTGTCGCGCTTCACCACCTCCAGCATCTCCCAAAACCAGCAGGGTAGCATCACCTACAGGTTTGTGGCGCAGTGAACCCGACGTGAGACTTTGCGATGTGCGATGTGCGACAATACCAGCGTCTATGTTTGCGATATGCGATATGCGACTGTGCGATGTGCGACGCAGCAATTTTCAAATCCTCAAATCTTCAACAAGGCCGTCATTGCGGGCTTGACCCGCAATCTCCACGCTCGTCCTCCTGCGAATCGGAGATTGCGGGGCAAGCCCGCAATGACGGCGCTGTGGGGACTGTGCGAGGCAATTTTCAAATCTTCAAATCTTCAAATCTTCAAATTTTCAAATCTTCAAACCCTCAAATCCTCAAATTCCAATGCTCTACCACCTCCTATTAGGCTCCAACCTTGGCGACCGTCAACGCTTGCTGGCACAGGCCTGCGAGCTGATGGAGCAGGCTGGCGTGAGGGTCGAAAAACGCTCGTCGGTGCACGAAACTAAGCCCTGGGGTTTCGAGGCCGAACAAGATTTTTTGAACATGGCGGTGCAGGTGCAAAGCTCCCTTCCGCCGCACGAGCTGCTACGCGCCACGCAGCGCATCGAGCAGCAGCTGGGGCGCGTGCGCCATGCCGCGCAGCAAGGCTACACCTCGCGCACCATCGACATCGACATCCTCCTTTGCGGCAGCCAAATCATCGCCACGCCTACCCTCAGCATTCCCCATCCCCGCCTGCATTTGCGCCGCTTTGCGCTGGCGCCGCTGGCCGAAATTGCGCCGGAGCTGAGGCATCCTGTGCTGGGAAAAACGGTGAGGGAAATGCTGGAAAATAGTGAATAACGAAGAGTGAATAGTGAATAGTGAAGAAGGAATAGTGAAGAAGGAATAGTGAAGGCCAAATCTTTTTTCTTGCATTAAAAAAAAATACTACCTTTGCAGCCCTTTTGCTACAACAACGGAATGAACAAGAAGCTCTACATAATCGCGGGCTGCAACGGCGCAGGAAAGACAACGGCATCGCTCACCATCTTGCCGGAGATTTTGAACTGCAAGGAATTTGTCAACGCTGACGCCATCGCCGTTGGCTTGTCGCCCTTTCAGCCGAGCAGCGTGGCGGTGGATGCCGGCAAAATCATGCTACAGCGCATCGACGACCTGCTGAACCAGGGCAAGTGCTTCGCCTTTGAAACCACGCTCGCGGCGCGCAGCTACAGGGGGCGCATTGCGGTAGCCAAGGCCAAAGGCTACCACGTGACGCTGCTGTTCTTTTGGCTGCAAACGGTGGAGCTGGCCAGAGAGCGCGTCCGCACAAGGGTGCTCGAGGGTGGGCACGGCATCAACACGGATGTGATTGAGCGGCGCTACCTGAGCGGCATCAAGAACTTGTTCGACACCTACCTCCCCATCGTTGATGTGGCTTGGATTTACGATAACTCAGAAGGGCGGCACGAAATTGTCGCGAAGAAGGCTGGAGATTCTACGTTGAATATTGTTGACGAATTAAAGTTTCATCAAATTAAACAATGCTATGGCTGCAACAAGTAAGGAAATTACAGCAATGGAGGCGAAACTTTCGCGCGGGCTAGACCTGGCCTACGAGCGAATGATTGCCTTCAAAAAACAGCGCAACAGCAAGCTGGTGGTAATGCGCAACGGCAAAATCGTTGCGATTAATCCTTAACAAACAGGGTTGGCGTACGTCCTACGCTAACCCTGTTTTTTTCCAAAATTCTGCAAGCAGAATTTACATCCCCTCGCTAAATTTTCCCAGCGCCTTGTACCTCCCGTAGAGCTGCATGTAGGCGGCGTGGTTGTTGGTATTGGGCACGTACTCGGCGGTGAAGCCTTGCCCCATGGCCGCCTGCGCATCCTCCACCTTTTCGTACACGCCCGCCACCACTGCGGCAAACATGGACGCACCAAAAGCGCAAGCCTGCTCCGTCTTGCAGACCTTGATGGGCATGTTGAGCACGTCGGCCAGCGTTTGCATCACGAAGGGCGACTTGAGCGAAATGCCGCCGATGGCAATCACGCTGTCGATGGGGATTCCCTCGCTCACAAAGCGGTCGACAATGGCCTTCGAGCCAAAGGCGGTGGCCTCGACCAGCGCACGGAAAATGAGCGGTGCTGTGCTGCCCAAGCTCAGCCCGCTGATGGTGCCGGTGAGCTGCTGGTTGGCGTCGGGCGTGCGGCGGCCGTTGAGCCAATCGGTGCCCACGAGCAGGCTGTCGGCAACGGGTATTTGGCTTGCCTCCGCCGCCAGCGCGGGGATAATGCCAGCAAGGCTTTCGTCCACCAGCTGCTGGCGCGTGGCGGCGTCCACAAGGGTAGTTTTTGCCAGCAAGTTTTCGATGGGGAAGGCGAGCACTTTTTTGAACCATGCGTACACGTCGCCAAACGCGGACTGCCCCGCCTCCAGCCCCACCAAACCTGGGATTACCGAGCCGTCCACCTGCCCGCAAATGCCGCGGATGAGCCTGCTGCCAATCTCGCTATGGCTGGCCACCATTACGTCGCAGGTGGACGTGCCGATGACGCGCACAATGGCTCGCGGCTTGATGCAGGCGCCCACCGCGCCGTGGTGGCAGTCGAACGCGCCCACTCCCACCGCCACATTTTGCGGCAGCCCGAGGCGCGAAGCCCAGTCGCCGGTAAGCGTTCCGGCCTTGTGGTTGCTGGGGTAGGTGTGCGCAAAAAGGTGGCTGCGGTAGCCCGCCAGCAGCGGGTCGAGGGCGGTGAGAAAGGCCTCGGAGGGCAGGCCTCCCCAGCTCTCGTGCCACATGGCCTTGTGGCCTGCGGCGCATCGGCTTCGCGCCAGCTGCTCGGGTGCGGTGTTGCCGGTGAGCAAGGCTGGGAGCCAGTCGCAGTGCTCCACCCAGGAGTAGGCGACGCGGCGCAGAGCTTCGTCCTCGCGCAGCACGTGCAGCACCTTTGCCCACACCCACTCCGAGGAGTAAATGCCGCCTTCGTAGGCCGTATAGTCCACGTCCCATCGCTTGGCCAGCGCGTTGATTTCGGCGGCCTCGGCAATGGCAGTGTGGTCTTTCCAGAGCACGAACATGGCGTTGGGGTTATCGGCAAATTCGGGCAGCAGCGCGAGCGGCGTGCCGTTTTTGTCGGTGAGCACGGGCGTGCTGCCGGTGGTGTCGAACGAAATGCCCACCACGCTTTGCGCCACTTCGGGCGAACATTTTTTGAGCGCCTCGCCGATGGAATTTTCCATTGCCTCCACGTAGTCGAGCGGATGCTGGCGGTAGCGGTTGGCCTTGGGGTCGCAGTAGCGGCCGGCCTTCCAGCGCGTGTAGTAGTGCACAGCGGTGGCGCACTCCTGTCCGGTGAGCGCGTCCACCACAATGGCGCGGCACGAATCGGTGCCGTAGTCTAAGCCAATTACATATTGCATACGGGTTGTAAAAATTTAGTGGATAAAAACTTTGATTTTTTGAGCGGCCAAAGGTAGGAAAAAAGTGGCTATTTTTTTTGAGGTGCTATTCACGGCGGCGATATGGATAACATGTCAAGCGTCCTGCCGTGCGCACGGGTGAAGGGCGTTCCCCGAAGGAGGCCTGTGTTCCGTGCGCAAAATACGCACAGGTATCGCTGGCTACTAAGGTTGCCTGACAAAATAAGGTTTTACAATGGGTTGGACAGCGGCATGGAACCTCATTTTCACCTAATATTCTTCAACAAAACAACCTCAGTAGCCATGATAACGTATGATTCTCAACCTCATTACCTCCTTAAATTTGTAGAGATGTGGCACACCGCGTCTGTACTGTTGCCAAGCTCAACCCATTGCAAAACCTTATTTTTGTAGGCGACCTTAGTAGCCAAGGATGCGTGTGTGCGTCTTGCGCACGGAGCACAGGCCTCATTCGGGGAAAAAGCTACACCCGTGCGCACGGCAGTACAATTGGAATAGCACCTCAAAAAAAGATTTAGCCGAAAAAAATGGCTTTTTTTTTTGAGATGCTACCATGCAGGGCAACCGCAACAAAATTTTAAGCG
>JAITOI010000120.1 GCA_031289995.1 Prevotellaceae bacterium
TCAAATCTACCGAATTTTGTAAGCCATCAACGTGTCGCCATGCCGCAGGTAGAGGACGCCCTTGTGGATGACCGGATGCGCCCAGTGCTGCTCGGTTCCGAGCGTGATTTTGGTGCGTCCCACGATGTCGAATTTGTCGGGTGTGGCGCGAACTAAGGCCAGCTCGCCGCGGTCGGAATAGCAGTACAGCATTCCGTCGTCGGCAATCACGTTTCCTATGCCCAGTGCGGGGTCGCGGTACTTGATGTCGCCAGTTTTCCAGTCCACGCAAAACCAGAATTTGTTGTTGTCGCCCGAGCCGTAGGCGTAGTCGCCAATCTTGAGCATGGCGCCGATGCGCGAATCGAGCTGCGGGGCAAACCACACCTTCTCCACGTCGCGCCCGCCGTTGGTGAGCCGCAGCATCACCGAGCCTTGGCCGTAGCCGCTGGTGCAGAGCAGCATGTTGTCGGCGTAAACGGGGATGTTGGGGTGTACGCTCCAGCGGTTGGTTTGCTCGTACGACCACAGCTTGCTACCGGTGGCGATGTCAATGCCCACAATGTGTTTGGCGGTCATCGTAACCACCTGCGGCAGCTCCACATCGTCCACGTAGAGCGGCGAGCAGTAGGCCGATTTTTCGCCCTCGCCAGACGATGTCCACAGCAGTGCGCCGGTGTTTTTGTCGAGCGCTACCACGTTGTTTTTGGCTCCGCCGGGAGTGGCGATAAGCTTGTTGCCCACGATGAGCGGCGACTCGCAAATGCCCCACTGGATGTTGCCGCCGTCGAAGTCGGTGAACATGTTTTTGCGCCACACTACGTCGAGCGAATTTTCGGCCATGCACACGATGTCGCCCATACCCGAAATGAGGTACAGCTTGCCCTCGCTGGCGGTGATGGTGCCGCGCGTGCCGTTGTAGTTTTTGTCCCACTCGGCGCCGTAAATTTTTTTGTTGAGCAGCTTGCCGGCCATGTCGAGCACGTGCACGTAGCCGGTGCTGCCGGTCATTCCGGCGAGGTAAATTTTGCTGCCGCTGATGGCCACGGACGAGTGCCCTTCGCCCAGCCCATCGTAGTGCCACAGCAGCTCCGGCTGGCCTTCGCTCCAGGACTTGAGCAGGCCTGTTTCGGTGTACACGCCGGTGCGATTGCCGCGCCACTGCACCAGGTCTTGTGCTTGCGCAGCGCCCGCCAACATTAGGCTTGCGAGGCAAAGAAGGGGGAATGATTTCATTTTGTGCATTATTTTTCGGTTAGAATTTTTCCTGTCATTTCTTTCGGAATCTCAATGTCCATCAGGCTTAGCACGGTTGGTGCGATGTCGGCAAGGACGCCATTTTGCACGCTCTTCACGTCGCTATCCACCACGGTGAAGGGCACCGGATTGAGCGAGTGCGCGGTGTTGGGCGAGCCGTCGGCGTTCACGGCGTTGTCGGCGTTGCCGTGGTCGGCGGTGATGAGCACCGTGTAGCCGTTGGCACGAGCGGCTTTCACCACCTCGTCCACGCAGCCGTCGATGGTTTTCACGGCCTTCACAATGGCGTCGTACACGCCGGTGTGCCCCACCATATCACCGTTGGCGAAGTTGAGCGCGATGAAGTCGAACTTCTGCTTCGCGAGCTCTGCGACGAGCGCGTCCTTCACCTGCGGTGCGCTCATTTCGGGCTGCAGGTCGTAGGTGGCCACCTTGGGCGAGGGGATGAGGATGCGCTCTTCGCCCTCGAAAACGGCCTCGCGTCCGCCCGAAAAAAAGAAGGTTACGTGGGCGTATTTTTCGGTTTCGGCGATGCGCAGCTGACGCTTGCCAGCCCGCGCCAGCACTTCGCCCAGCGTGCTCTGCACGTTGTCCTTGTCGAACAAAATATGCAGCCCCACAAACTTGTCGTCGTAGGGCGTCATGGTGCAGTAGTAGAGCGGCAGAGTGGCCATGCCAAAGTCTGGCATATCCTGCTGCGTGAGCGCGGTGGTGAGCTCCTTGGCGCGGTCGTTGCGGTAGTTGAAAAAAATGACGGTGTCGTTTGCCGCGATGCGTCCTCGTCCGCCGGCGCAAACAATGGGCTTCACAAATTCGTCGCCGCGCGGGTCGTCGCTGTACGCCTCCTGCATTGCGGCCGCGGGGTCGGAGCTTTTTTTGCCCTCACCGCGCACCAGCAAATCGTAGGCTTCGCGCACGCGCTCCCAGCGCTTGTCGCGGTCCATAGCGTAGTACCGGCCTACGATGGAGGCAATTTCGCCGCATGAATTTTTGAGGTGCAGCTGCAGCTCGTCCACAAATCCCTTGCCGCTTTTTGGGTCGGTGTCGCGCCCGTCCATGAAGCAGTGTACGAAGGTGCGCCCCTGCAATCCGTACGCTTTGGCAATGTCGCAAAGCTTGTACAGGTGGGCGTTTGAGCTGTGCACGCCGCCGTCGGAGAGCAGGCCGATAAGGTGGATTTGATGTCCCGATTTTTTGGCGTTGTCGAAGGCAGCCGCCACTTCGGGATTTTGTGCAATGCTGTTGTCGCGGCAGGCTCGGTTGATTTTTACCAAGTCCTGGTAGACGATGCGCCCCGCGCCGATGTTGAGGTGTCCCACTTCGGAGTTGCCCATTTGTCCGTCGGGCAGCCCTACATTTTCGCCGCAGGCAAGCAGCTGGGAGGTGGGAAATTGTGCCTTGAGCGCGTCGATGTGCGGCTCGCCGGCGGTGTAGATGGCGTTGCTGTGGTCGCGCTTGCCGATGCCCCAGCCATCAAGAATCATGAGGAGAACTTTTTTTGTCGTTGCCATTGGTATTGTTGTGTTTTCGGGGGTTACAGGATGTTCGTATTTTTTTTTGCGCGGCAAAGGTAGTGTTTTTTTTGGAAAAAAGACTACCTTTGCCCTCGCAAAAAAAATCAACTTCAAAAATCAAATCGTATGCACATCGCAATAGCTGGAAATATTGGCAGCGGGAAAACCACGCTGGCCGAGCTCCTCGCCAAGCACTACGGCTGGAAGCCGCAGTACGAAAGCACCGACGACAACCCCTACCTCTACGACTTCTACTCCGACATGCAGCGCTGGTCGTTCCACCTGCAGATGTACTTTCTGGGCAAGCGCTTTAAGCAGATTGTGGACATCAAACGGAGCACCGACACCATCGTGCAAGACCGCACCATCTTTGAGGATGCCTACATTTTTGCGACCAACCTGCACGCGATGCAGCTCATGTCCGACAGCGATTTCAACACCTACCTCGCGCTGTTTGAGCTGATGAATTCGCTCATCGCGCCGCCCGATTTGCTCATCTACCTGCGCGCCTCCGTGCCAACGCTGGTGCGGCAAATTCAGCGTCGCGGCCGCGAGTACGAGGAGGGTATTCGCCTCGACTACCTCAAAAATCTCAACGAGCGGTACGAAACTTTTATCGACTCGTACCATCACCCCAAGCTCGTGATAAACGTTGATGAGCTTAACTTTTCGGACAAGCCCAAAGATTTGGGCGAGGTCATTTCGCGCATCGACGCCGTCGTCAACGGACTCTTTTAGCGTGGCCCGTAGCGTGCCCGACAATCCCTTCGCATCCCAAGGTGGACGCCGCTTCAACGCCTACTCCGACTGCCTCAAAAAGCAGCTCGGCGAGCGGCTGCAAAAGGTGGCCATCAACGCCGGCTTCACCTGCCCCAACCGCGACGGAACCATCGCCACCGGCGGCTGCACCTACTGCAACAACGCCGCCTTCAACCCCTCGTACTGCTCGCCACACAAAAGCATTGCCCAGCAAATCGAGGAGGGCATTAGCTTTCACGCCTCGCACCGCTACAAAAAAGCGCAGCGATACCTCGCCTACTTTCAGCCCTACTCCAACACCTACGCGCCGCTCGACACGCTCCGCAAGCTCTACGACGAAGCGCTGCAGCACCCGCTGGTGGCGGG
>JAITOI010000133.1 GCA_031289995.1 Prevotellaceae bacterium
CGCAATGTCCTCGTCGTGCAGGCCTTGCTCCGCCTTGGTTGTGGGGGTGATGATGGGCTGCGGAAAGCGCTCGTTTTCGCGCATGCCGTCGGGCAAAATCACGCCGCAAATTTGGCGCATGCCGCGCTGGTATGTTCGCCACGCGCTGCCGCAGAGGTAGCCGCGCACAATCATTTCGACGGCAAACGGCTCGCAGCGGTAGCCCACGGTAACCATCGGGTCGGGCGAAGCGATTTTCCAGTTGGGGCAAATGTCGGCGGTGGCATCCAAAAATTTTGCGGCAATCTGGTTGAGCATTTGCCCCTTGTGCGGTATCCCTTTGGGCAGCACCACGTCGAAGGCCGAAATGCGGTCGGTGGCCACCATCGCGAGGTAGGTGTTGGCAATGGTGTACACGTCGCGCACCTTGCCCTTGTAGAAGGCGGTTTGCTTCGGAAAGCTGAAGGATGTAGCGGTGAGAGATGTCATAATTTCGGTATTATTTTTGTCAAAAAAGCGGGCAAAGATACGGAAATTATTCCGTACTTTTGCACGCCCAAATCAACAAGAAACGGACGTAAAATTTAAGCAGAAATACCATCGTGAGCTACACCCTTTCAGCCCTCGCCAGCGCAGCGGGGGGAACCCTTACCGGCAGCGACCGCGCGGCGTTGGCCGATATTATTACCGACAGCCGCAGCACGTTTTATCCCGACCACGCCGTGTTTTTCGCCATCGTGGGCGAGCGGCACAACGGCCACGCCTACATCGGCAGCCTTTACGAGCGCGGCGTTTGCGCGTTTGTGGTGAGCGAAAAAGTGGATGTCGCTCGCTACCCGAAAGCCTCGTTTGTGTCGGTGGACGACACGCTGAAAGCCTTGCAGGCATTGGCTTCGCACCACCGCAAGCAGTTCTTGTATCCGCTGGTGGCGGTGGCCGGAAGCAACGGAAAAACGATTGTCAAAGAGTGGCTGGCGCAGCTGCTGTCGTCGCAGCTACGCATTGTGCGCAGCCCCAAAAGCTACAACTCGCAGGTGGGTGTACCCCTTGCTGTGTGGGGCATGGACAACAACGCCGAGCTGGGCATTTTTGAGGCAGGCATCTCGCAGCCGAACGAAATGGAGCGGCTCGAAGCCATCCTGCGACCCAGCGTGCTTGCGTTTACCAACATCGGCGAGGCGCACCAGGCGGGCTTCGCCTCGCGCGAGCAGAAGCTGCGCGAAAAGCTGAGGCTGGGCGCGGGCGCGGAGGCCATTGTCTACTGCGCCGACCAGTACGAGGTTCGTGCCGCCATCGCCACCACCACCACTTTTGCGCACAAGCGCCTCTTCGCGTGGGGCAACAACGACGAGGCTGACCTGCGCATCGTGGCGGTCGAAAAAGGCGAAGCCGAAACCCGCGTCGAGGTTGAGGTGCAGGCCATGCAGAAGCGGTACACCCTCACCATTCCCTTTACCGACGCGGCCTCCATCGAGAACGCCATGCACAGCTTTGCCGTGTGCTGCCTGCTGGCGCAGCTCTACCCTTCGCTGCACGTCAACCTCGACAACGCGGCGGGCAACGTGTCGCGCCTCTCGCCCATTGCCATGCGGCTGGCGCTGCACGAGGGCGTCAACGGCTGCACCATCATCAACGATGCCTACAACGCTGACGTGGCCTCGCTTCGCATCGCGCTCGATTTTTTGTCGAGCTTCGGCAAGCATCGCCACCGCACGGTCATCCTGTCGGACATTGAGCAGAGCGGCAAGGAAGGCTGGCGGCTCTACGGCGAGGTGGCCGAGCTGCTGCGCGAGCATGGCGTGTCGCGCCTCATCGCCATTGGCCCGCAGATTGGGCGGCACGTGGACAAGTTCGCGTGCGAGGTGCAGCACTTCATTTCGGCCAACATGTTTTTGCGCACATTCAACCGCAGCAGCTTCTGCAACGAGGCCATACTCATCAAGGGAAGCCGCAGCTTTGAGCTCGAAAATATTTCGCACCAGCTGTCGCTCAAAACGCACCTCACCACGCTCGACGTAAACCTCGACGCGCTTGCCGACAACCTCAACGCGCTACGAGCCAAGCTGCGCAAGGGCGTGCAAACGCTCGTGCTGGTGAAGGCCAACGCCTACGGCGCGGGGCTGTGCGAGGTGGCACGGCTGCTGCAACACCAGCGCGTGAGCTACCTCGGCGTGGCTTTTGCCGACGAGGGCGTTCAGCTGCGCGAGCACGGCATCAGCCTCCCCATACTCGTGCTCAACCCAGAACCAGGCACGTTTGAGCAGATGCTCTCGTACCGCCTCGAGCCAGAAATTTACAGCCTCTCCATGCTGCAACGCTTCAGCGAAGCCGCGCTGCGTATGGGCGAAGGCGTGTGCAACATCCACCTCAAACTCGACACGGGTATGCACCGTTTGGGCTTTGTGGAGAGCGAGGTGGACGAGCTGTTGCAGTGCCTGGGGCGCTTTCGCAACCTCAAGGTGGCAAGCATTTTTTCGCACCTCGCCGCCGCCGACGAGCCGCAGCACGACGACTTTACGCGCAGCCAGCTGGCGCAGTTCGACGCGCTGAGCGGGCGCATCGAGGGCGAGTTGGGCTACGCCACGCTGCGCCACATTGCCAACTCGGCAGGCCTGGAGCGCTTTCCCGAATCGCAGCTCGACATGGTGCGGCTCGGCATCTCGCTCTACGGCGCGTCGCCCATTGCGGGCAGCGAGGACGCATTTCGCACGGTGTGCACGCTTAGGAGCACCGTGGTGCAGCTCAAACAGGTGCCGGCTGGCGACACCGTGGGCTACGGCCGCCGCTGGCCTGCACGCGCCGACACCACGGTGGCCGTCATCCCCGTAGGCTACGCCGACGGTCTCAACCGCCTGCTGAGCAACGGCGCGGGCAACGTGTGCATCGGCGGTCGCATGGCCTCCATTGTGGGCACCATCTGCATGGACACCTGCATGGCCGACGTTACCGGCATGAACGTGCGCGAGGGCGATGAGGTCATCCTCTTTGGCGACAACCCCAGCATCTTCACCCTCGCCGCCCAGCTCCACACCATCCCCTACGAAGTGCTGACGCGCATTTCGACGCGGGTAAGGCGGGTTTACTTTAGCGAATGAGCTTGTTTTGTGTCGAAAAAAATTATATCTTTGCGAGGCATTATTTTTACCATTGTACGATGAAAAAAACAAGGCAGGCCGCCGTTGAGCGAGCATTTGTAGCGCCGGTATTTGTTGACCCGCTGACGGATTTTGGGTTCAAAAAAGTGTTCCACAACAAGGAAAAATTGATGCACTTTTTGAACGAAATTTTGAGCGAGGAGCGCATTACGAAGGTCGAATATTTACCGGTTGAACAGCTGGGGCGAAGCAAGGACGAGCGCCGCGCCGTATTCGACATCTACTGCACCAACGAGAAGGGCGAGCATTTTATCGTGGAGATGCAGAGTGCGCCGCAACGTTTTTTTAGCGACCGCGCCATCTTCTACACCGCGTTCCCCATTCGCAGCCAAGCGCAGAAAGGCGAGTGGGACTACCACCTAAAGGCGGTTTACTTCGTGGGCATTTTAGACCACGTCATGTTTGCCGAGCCGGAGGTGGCGGACAAGTACATCGAAAATGTGTACCTGTACCGCGAGACGGCGAAGAAAAAATTTTCGGACACGCTGCACTACGTGTTCATCGAGCTGCCCAAGTTTACCAAGCAGGCGCACGAGCTGCAAACGCCCGCTGACGTGTGGCTCTACACGCTAAAAAATATGTGGAAGCTGGCCGAACGTCCGGCAGAAATACAGGACAAATTCTTTGCCCAGCTATACGACGATTTGATTTACGAACAACTAACGGAGGAGGAAAAAGATATGTACAGAAAAAACATTTTAGACGTCGCCGTCGTGCGCGACCAAATAAGCTACTCGTACGAGCGGGGTGCGCTCGTTGAGCGAGGAAAGCTGATGCCGGAAATAACGGCCATTAAAAAAGAAAATGTAAATCTCCACACGAGTATTGCCGACCGTGACAAAAAAATTGCCGAACTCGAGCAACGGTTGCAACAGCAACAGCAAAACCAGCAGCAATAAAAAACTCAAAAAAAAAGGTTGCCCATAAGGTTGGTAAAATCCTTTGGTAGCACCGTGTTACAAACAACTAACGGAGGAGGAAAAAGATATGCCCAGAAAAAACATTTTAGACATCGCCGTTGTGCGCGACCAGATAAGCTACTCGTTTGAGCGGGGTGCTCTCGTTGAGCGAGGAAAGCTGATGCCGAAAATAATGGCCCATGACAAAGAAATTGCAAATCTCCAAACGGAGTATGTAAATCTCTTAACGAAAAGGGCAAATATCCTAACGGGAAATGTAAATATCCTAACAGGAAATGTAAATATCCTAACGGAAAATATAAGTTTTCTAACGGAAAATGTAAATCTCTTAACGGAAAATGTAAATCTCCAAACGGAAATTGCAAATTTCCAAACGGAAATTGCAAATCTCCTAACGGAAATTGCAAATCTCCAAACGAAAATTGCCGAACTCAAGCAACGGTGGCAACAGCTGCAAAACCATCATCAATAAAAAATCTCTCGAAAAAAAATTTCTACCCTATGTTAGTCAAATCCTTTGGCAGCGCCGTTTACGGCATCAATGCCACCACTGTTACGGTGGAGGTGAGCGCGGTGCCGGGCGTTGGCTTCTCGCTGGTGGGGCTGCCCGACAGCGCCGTTAAGGAGAGCCAGTATCGCATCACCTGTGCGCTGCGCGAGCAAGGCTACCACTGGCCGGGGCGCCAAATCGTGGTCAACATGGCACCCGCCGACATCCGCAAGGAAGGCTCAGCCTACGACCTCACGCTGGCGATGGGCATACTTGCGGCGTCGGAGCAAATTGGCGGTGCCGACACGCTCAAGGATTTTTTGATAATGGGCGAGATTTCGCTCGACGGCAGCCTGCAGCCCATTCGCGGCGCGTTGCCCATCGCCATTCAGGCGCGCGAGGAGGGCTTCAAGGGCTTCATCCTGCCACGGCAAAACGCAGGCGAGGCCGCCGTGGTCAACAACATTGAGGTGTACGGCGTGGACAACATCATCGAGGTCATTAAATTTTTCAACGGCAGCTGCGAGCTGCAGCGCACGGTGGTGGACACGCGCAAAGAATTTATGTCGCACATCAACGACTACGACGTAGATTTTGCCGAAGTCAAAGGGCAGGAAAACGTGAAGCGTGCGCTCGAAATTGCAGCAGCTGGCGGCCACAACGTGATTATGGTGGGAGCGCCTGGCAGCGGCAAAACAATGCTGGCAAAACGCTTGCCAACCATCATCCCGCCGCTCACCCTGAGCGAGGCGCTCGAGACCACCAAAATTCACTCCGTGGCCGGACGCATCGACAAGAACACGGGGCTTATCACCACGCGCCCCTTTCGCGCCCCGCACCACACCGTGAGCGACGTGGCGCTCGTGGGCGGCGGCACGTACCCGCAGCCCGGCGAAATTTCGCTTGCGCACAACGGCGTGCTCTTCCTCGACGAGCTGCCCGAATTTAAGCGCTCCGTGCTCGAGGTCATGCGGCAGCCGCTCGAAGACCGCAACATCACCATTTCGCGAGCAAAATTTTCGATAGAATATCCCGCCAACTTCATGCTGGTGGCCTCGATGAATCCTTGTCCCTGCGGCTTTCACAACCATCCCGAAAAGGCGTGCATGTGTCTGCCCGGCATGGTGCAGAAATACCTCAACCGCATATCGGGACCGCTGCTCGACCGCATCGACATTCACATTGAGGTGGTGCCGGTGCCGTTCGACAAGCTGAGCGACGCGGTGCCTGCCGAATCCAGCGCACAGGTACGCGAGCGCGTCATTCGCGCCCGCAACGTGCAGCAGCAACGGCTGCAGAAAGAGCCTGGCGTGCACTGCAACGCGATGTTCAACAGCCGCCTCATCAAGGAGTACTGCCACCTCGACACCGCGGGCGCAGCCAAGCTCAAAACGGCGATGGAAAGGTTGGGATTATCGGCACGCGCATACGACCGAATTTTGAAGGTGTCGCGCACCATTGCCGACCTCGAAGGGGAGGTCAACATTTTGCCGCAGCACGTGGGTGAGGCAATTCAGTATCGCAGCTTGGATAGGGAAGGCTGGGCGGGGTGATTTTCGTTGCCGCAAAGGGCAAAAATCTTAGTCGCAAATATCGAGGTTGTACACCTCCATGTACGACGGGGTATCGTTCTTAAACTCGATGCGCATCGTCCAGTTGTTGTTGCGGTCGTAGTGCGTTTCGTAGGTGTAGACCGTAATGGCAGTGCCGGTTCTGCGCTTGTCGAGAACGGTTTGCTGCTTCACGTTGTTGTTGTAGTCGTACTGGTAGGTAATGCGGTTTTCCATCAGCCCATTTTTGTCGTAGCGCACCCACTCGATTTTGTTGCCGGCCGTGTCGTAGGCAAAAGTTTCGTGGCTTTGCTTGATGCCCTTTTCGTCGTACATGTTAAGCTCCAGCAGCTGCTCGTTGCTGTACTTGTTGAACGCCCGCGTTTTGATGGCACCTTTTTCGTCGTAGCGGATTTCCTCAACGGGGTTGCCGTTGGCATCATTTTGGAAAATGATTTTTGTTTTCAGTATGCCGTCGGCGTTGTAGGTGTTGGTCTCAATGCGGTTGTGGTTGTTGTCGTAGGTGTACACGTACTTGCTGCGCACGTTGTCGTTTTTATCCACCGACGCAGCGGAGACGCGGTTTCCGTGCCCGTCGTAGGTGTAGATAAAATGGTTTTCGAGCTCGTCATTTTCGTTGTATCCGGCCTCTTCAACCACCTGCGCAATCTTGTTGTACGCGGTGCGTTTTTTGTTCATCAGCTTGCCCTTTACCGGCACGCCAAAGCGTTCAACGACCTCGTACTTATTAATCGTAACAAACTTATTGCCGTCGGCCGAAGTTGCTTGGTCAAGGCTATTCGCCCCATCTCCACAGCCGTATGCCAACAGGCTTATTGCTATTGCTATGTATAAAAAATGCTTCATTCTACTCTAAAAAACATCACAACGTGTAGCATCACACATCGTGCAAGTAATGAGCGGCAAAGGTAGTAATAATTTTTGTGTATTGCCAACTTGTTGATGAAAAAATTTTTTTTGAGCGCGGCAAATACTTGTGTGTAAGCAATTTTGTTGATGAAAAAATTAATGATTGGAGGATTCCAAGATGGTGATATTTTCCTTTTGCGTTCTGATTTTTTCCCTACCTTTGCCCCGCAATTTTGAAATCTTCAAACCGGAAATCTGTAATTTTTTTATGTTTGCCATTCTGAAAAAACAAACCCTCGCCAAGGATATTGTGCTGATGGACGTGCTGGCGCCGCGCGTGGCGGAGGCTGCGCTGCCGGGGCAATTCGTGATGGTGCGCACCGACGAAAAGGGCGAGCGCATACCTCTCACCATTTGCGACTACAACGCTGCAAGCGGCGCGGTTACTATCGTTACGCAAATTGTGGGCGCGTCGAGCCGCAAAATTTGCAGCTTGCGCGAGGGCGATACGTTCGCCGATTTCGTAGGCCCGCTGGGGCATCCAAGCGAGCTGGTGCGTTGGGCAAACGACGACTTGCAGCGCAAGCAAATTCTCTTCGTGGCAGGCGGGCTGGGCGCTGCGCCGGTGTACCCGCAGCTCAAATGGCTGCACGAGCATGGCGCTCCGGCCGACGTGATTGTGGGCGCCAAGAGCAGCAGCCTGCTCATCCTGCAGCCCGAAATGCAGGCCGTAACCGCCAAGCTCTACGTGGCCACAGACGACGGCAGCGCAGGCTTTCACGGCCTCGTTACCGACCTGCTCAAGAACCTGATTGACGTGCAGGGAAAGCGCTACGACATGGTCATCGCGATTGGTCCGATGGTGATGATGAAGTTCGTTGCGCTCACCGCCAAAACCTACGGCCTGCCTGCAGTGGTAAGCCTCAACACGCTGATGGTGGACGGCACCGGCATGTGCGGCGCGTGCCGCGTGACGGTGGGCGGCGTAACAAAATTTACCTGCGTTGAAGGTCCCGAATTTGACGGTCACCTCGTTGACTTCGACGAGGCTTTGCGCCGACAAACGATGTACCGCGAACAGGAGCGTGAGGCGGATTGTAGGTGCTTGGAGAAGCTAGGAAAATAGGGGAATGGAGGGATGTTGTATCGTCGTTGAAACCCAATCATCGTAAGGGTTTGCGTGCTATTCGCAACCCGCAACATCCTTCCTTCCGTACTCCAAAAATTCATACGTCATCCCGCTTTGCTCGCAGCGCAGCGTGTCCGAATGGGCGATGAGCTGCCATGCGGCGGGGTCGATAGGCGGGAAGTATGTGTCGCCGACGGGCGAGACGTGCACGCGGGTGAGGTAGATGCGCTGCGACAGCGGCAAGGCTTGATGGTAGATGCTGCCGCCGCCAATGATGAAGAGCTCGCTGCCGTTTTGCGCCAGCGCAATGGCGGCGTCCAGCGAGGGCGCAAGCTCAACGCCCGCCAAGCTTTGCAGCGTGGACGAGACCACAATGTTGCGCCGGTTGGGCAGCGGTCGGCCTATGGATTCAAAAGTTTTGCGCCCCATGATGACCGCGTGGCCGGTGGTGAGCAGCTTGAAGCGCTTCAGGTCGGCGGGGATGTGCCACAGCAGGCTGTTGTTGGCGCCAATGACGTTGTTGTCCGCCGCCGCGACGATGATGGAAATTGCCGTGTTCATTTTTTTCGATTTGCGACTTTGCGATTTGCGACTTTGCGAAGCCTTATCCCACGCTGCCTTCGAGTGAAATCTGGAGCAGCTTTTGCGCCTCCACGGCAAACTCCATCGGCAGGCGATTGAGCACCTCGCGGGCGTAGCCGTTCACGATTAAGCCCACGGCATCTTCGGTGGAAATGCCGCGCTGGTTGCAGTAGAAGAGCTGGTCTTCGCCAATTTTTGAGGTGGTGGCTTCGTGCTCCACCACCGCCGAGGGGTTGTGCACGGTGAGGTGCGGAAAGGTGTGCGCTCCGCAGCGGTCGCCCAGCAGCAGGCTGTCGCACTGCGCAAAGCTGCGGGCGTTGTCCGCACCGCGCTGCACGCGCACCAAGCCGCGATACGAGTTCTGGCTTTGCCCTGCCGAGATGCCCTTGCTCACAATGCGGCTGCTGGTGTTGCGCCCAAGATGCATCATCTTGGTGCCCGTGTCGGCCTGCTGATGGTTGGCAGTAACGGCGACGGAGTAGAACTCCGACGACGAGCCATCGCCCTGCAAAATGGTGCTGGGATACTTCCACGTGATGGCCGAGCCAGTCTCGACTTGCGCCCACGAGAGCTTGGCGTTTTCGCCTCGACAAATGCCGCGCTTGGTAACGAAGTTGAAGATGCCGCCTCGTCCGTTTTTGTCGCCCGGATACCAGTTCTGCACCGTGCTGTACTTCACCTCCGCGTTGCGCTGCACCACGATTTCGACCACCGCGGCGTGCAGCTGATTTTCGTCGCGCTGCGGTGCGGTGCAGCCTTCGAGGTAGGAAACGTAGCTGCCCTCTTCGGCCACGATGAGCGTGCGCTCAAACTGCCCCGTGCCCCGCGCGTTGATGCGGAAGTAGCTGCTGAGCTCCATCGGACACCGCACTCCGGCTGGGATGTAGCAAAACGAGCCGTCGGAAAAAACGGCGGAGTTGAGCGCGGCAAAGAAGTTGTCGCCCGCCGTAACCACCGATGCCAGGTAGGCTTTCACGAGCTCGGGGTGCTCGCGTACGGCTTCGCTGAACGAGCAAAAGATGATATTTTTTTCGGCCAAAGCCTTGCTGAACGTGGTCTTCACGGACACGCTATCCATCACCGCATCCACCGCCACGCCTGCCAGCAGCTTCTGCTCGTCGAGCGGGATGCCAAGCTTGTTGAAGGTTGCGCGCAGCTCGGGGTCGACCTCGTCCATTGATTTCTTTTCGGCCTGCGGCTTGGGCGCGGCGTAGTAGATGATGTCCTGAAAGTCGATGGGCGGGATGCGGAGCTGCGCCCATGCGGGCATGGCCATCGTTTGCCAGCGGCGGAAGGCTTTGAGGCGAAAGTCGAGCAGCCACTGCGGCTCCTGTTTTTTGGCGGAGATGAGGCGCACCACGTCCTCGCTCAGCCCTTTCGGGATGAGGTCGCTGTCGATGTTCGACGTGAAGCCGTACTGGTAGTCGCCCTCGGTGGCGGCGGTGATGAGCTGGGATGATTCCATTCGTGCGTTAACGTGTGATTAAAACGGGGGCAAAGGTAGCGTTTTTTTTGGGGTTGGAAAGTTTTTGCCCCGCCAAAAATATTTTCTCCATTCCAACAATTTGTTGTACCTTTGCATGATTTTTCAACCGGATTTTTTTTGCAAAAAACAGCATTATGGGTATGTTCAAAAAGCTGAACCTGATTTTTGGGTGGATGGTATTTGCCGTGGCATCGACGGTGTACCTGCTCACCATCGAGCCAACCGCGAGCTTTTGGGATTGCGGTGAATTTATTGCCTGCGGCAACAAGCTGCTGGTGGGGCATCCCCCCGGAGCGCCTATGTTTTTGGTGGTGGCGCGGCTGTTTGCCATGCTCAACCCGAGCAACCCCGCGGTGATGATTAACGCGATGAGCGCGCTGGCGAGCGCGTTCACCATTCTGTTTTTATTTTGGAGCGTCTCGCACCTGATGGCGAAGGTGTACAGCGGCGGCAAGGGCGGCGAGCGCTCGGCCTACGACTACGTGGTGATTTTCGGCTCCGCCACGGTGGGTGCGCTGGCCTACACATTTTCCGACACGTTCTGGTTTTCGGCAGTTGAGGGCGAGGTGTACGCCATGTCGTCGCTGTTTACGGCGGTGGTGTTTTGGGCGATGCTGAAGTGGGAGAGCGAGGCCAACGAAACTTTTGCCAACCGCTGGATTGTGCTCATCGCATACCTCCTGGGGCTGAGCATTGGCGTGCACTTGCTCAACCTGCTGGCCATTCCAGCCATGGCCTTCATCTACTACTTCAAGAAGTACAAGGTTAGCACCAAGGGCCTCATTTACGTCTCGCTGGCGGCGGTGGTCATCCTCGCGGCGATACTGTACGGCATCATTCCCGGCACGTTCAAGCTGGCGTCGCTGTTCGAGCTGGCGTTTGTCAACGGTTTCGGAATGGGCTACAACAGCGGCCTTCTCTTTTTCGCCTTCGCGCTGTTTGCGGCGCTGGCCTACCTCATCTACTGGTCGCACAAAAAAAGGCGGGCGCTGCTCAACATCGTGTCGCTTTGCGCCACGGTGATTTTGCTGGGCTACGGCTCGTACGCGCTGGTGCTGGTGCGCTCGTCGGCCAACCCATCGATGGACCAGAACAACCCCGACAACGTCTTCAACCTGATCAGCTACCTCAACCGCGACCAGTACGGCGACCGTCCGCTGGTGCACGGGCAGTACTTCAACGCGCCGGTGGTGAGCTACGCCGACGGCGGCGCGCAGTACGCCGCGCTGGACGGCAGGTACGAGGTGGTGAGCCGCAAAACGGAGTACGTCTACGACAAGCGCTTCACCACGCTATTCCCGCGCATGTTCAGCAGCCAAGGCGACCACGTCAGCTTCTTCAAGAGCTGGAACGGAGGCTTCAGCGGGCGCAGCGTGCGGATGCAGGGCGAGGACGGAAAGCCGACCACCGAGAAGGTGCCAACGTTTGCCGACAACATCGAATTCTTCTTCAGCTACCAGCTCAACTTCATGTACCTGCGCTACCTGATGTGGAACTTTGCCGGACGGCAAAACGACCTGCAGTGCCACGGCGAGCCAACGCACGGCAACTGGATTTGCGGCATTCCGTTTATCGACAACGCGCGGCTGGGTGCCGACCAGAGCCTGCTGCCCGACAGCTCCAAGGACAACAAAGCGCACAACCGCTACTACCTGCTGCCGCTGCTGCTGGGCTTTGCAGGCCTCTGCTTTCAGTACTCGCGCAGCAAAAAAGATTTCGTGGTGCTGCTGCTGCTCTTCTTCTCCACCGGCGTGGCCATCGTGATGTACCTCAACCAAACGCCGCTTCAGCCCCGCGAGCGCGACTACGCCTACGCCGGCTCGTTCTACGCCTTCGCGCTGTGGATTGGCGTGGGCGTGGCCGCCGTGGCCGAAGCCCTGCGCAGGGCAATCAGGCAGCCGGTGCTGGCGGGAAGCATGGCGTTTGTGGCCTGCACGCTGCTGGTGCCAACCCTCATGGCCAAAGAAAACTGGGACGACCACGACCGCAGCGGGCGCTACCTGGCCCGCGACTTTGCCCACAACTACCTCCGCTCGTGCCGCCCGCAATCGGTGCTGTTCACCTACGGCGACAACGACACCTTCCCGCTCTGGTACGCCCAGGAGGTGGAGGGTATTCGCACCGACGTGCGCATCATGAACCTCAGCTACGCCAGCGCCGAGTGGTACATCGCGCAAATGAGCGAGGCCTACTACCAGTCGAAGCCGCTGCCCATGACGCTCACCTTCGACAAGGTGGCGGGCGACCGGCGCGGCATTGTCTTCGTGCAGGAGCGCATCAAGGAGCCGGTGGACATCAAAAAGGCAATGGACTTTGTGGTGAGCGACGAGCCGAGCACCAAGGGCTACCGACAAGGCGCATCGGGGCAGGAGCCGGTGAACTACTTCCCCACCCGTACCCTGCGCCTCGAAACGCGCATCGACAGCAGCACCGAAGAGCTCTTCCCGCTCGACAAATATCAGCTGGACGCATCCGCCGAAAAGCCCACGCCCGAAGCGCTGGGATTGCTGCCCTACATCGACATCAAGCTTGGCGCCAGCTACGTTCAGCGCAACTCGCTGGCGCAGCTCGACCTGCTCGCCAACTTCATGTGGAAGCGCCCCATCGTGTGGGGTTCCACCGTGCCCTCGAGCTACAACCTGGGGCTGGAAAAATACTTCGTCGGCGAAGGCTTCGGCAACCTGCTCTTCCCGCAGCTCCACCCGTCCAGCGATGGCAGCTACATCAACGCCGACACCACCTACGAGATGCTCATGAACCGCTACGTCTACCGCAACCTCAACGCCCCGAACGTGTACTACGACGAGAACTGCAACCGCATGATTGCGTCCACGCGCCGCCTGTTCACCAACACCATCTTCGCCCTCATCAACGAGGATAAGGACGACAAGGCGCGCGAGCTGCTCGACAAGTATTTTGAGGTGTTCTCCACGCCGCAGGTGTCGTACCTCTACGACGCCACCGCCATTGTCAACGCCCTCTACTACCTGAAAGACTACGACAAGGGCAACGCCGTGGCCGACACCATTGCCGCCGACGCCGCACAGCTGCTCCGCTACTACGGCGGCTTCAAAAACCCGCGCGCTGTGGAGCAAGAGCGCAGCCACACCCTGTCGCACGTCTACCAGCTCAAGCAGCTCGCCGCACGCCACCAGCAGGCCGAGAAGGAAAAAGAGTTGGACGAGATACTTCAAATGTACAGCAGGTGATGCGGAGCTTTGGTTTGCGAGTGTTTAAGCGGATGTTTCCCGACTTGGTCTGGGAAATTCCCAACGAGCCGAACGCCGTTTTTCTCACCTTCGACGACGGCCCCAACCCCATCACCACGCCCTGGATACTCGACACGCTGAGCAAGTACAACGCCAAAGCCACCTTCTTTTGCCTCGGCAAAAACGTGGAGCAGCACCCCGCCATGTTCGACCTCATCGGGCAAAGCGGGTGTGCTGTTGGCAACCACACCTACAGCCACCAGAAAGGCTGGGGCATGAGCACCGGCCGCTACGTGGAGGACATCGACCTGGCCGACCTCTACATCCACAGCCGCCTCTTTCGCCCGCCCTACAGCCGCATTGGTACCAACCAGATGCGCATGGTGAGCGAGCGCTACAAAATCATCATGTGGAGCCTCATCAGCATGGATTACAGCCGCCACATTTCGCGCACCACCTGCGCCAACCTCGTCATCAACAACGCCCGCCCAGGCAGCATCATCGTGTTCCACGACTCGCTCAAAGCCTTCGACAACCTGCGCTACGCCTTGCCTGCCGCGCTTGACTTTTTTGCGGTGCAGGGGTGGAGAATGAAGGGTATTGAGGGGGGGTGAGGGATGTGGGATTGCGCGATTGCGTCGCAGGCAAGTCCCGCAGGGACGACACATTGTACTCATCCACATATTTCTCCTCACTTCGCCTCATAGAGGAAAAAGCAGCCATGGCTGTTTCTCGTGGCAGGTGTTTTG
>JAITOI010000210.1 GCA_031289995.1 Prevotellaceae bacterium
TCGGCCTGCTGCTCGCCGCCGCCACTGCCCCCTGCGCGGCGCAGCCGAATGCCGCCCGCAGCCCAACGCCAGCGGGCGTGGATACAGCCTTGGTAAGGATGCTCACCAAGCCCTACTTCAGCAAGGAGCACGCCAGCTTTCTCACCGCCGATACCATTTTTAGCGAGCGCAAGCCCTACTTCGCCTCGCCACCGAGCACGCGCAGCAACGCCGGATTGCTGGCGGGTAGCGGCCTTGAGCACAACGGCTCGCTGATGCGCGGTCTCAACCTGAGCACCGGCAGCAGCGCGTCGCTCAGCTCGGCGTTGCAGCTGCAGCTGTCGGGCAAGCTGAGCCAAGACCTGAGCATCACCGCCGCCATTTCCGACCAAAGCCTGCCCGCCACTGCCGAGGGCAACACCGCGTCGTTGCAGGAGTTCGACAAGATTTTCATCAGCGTTTTTTCCGACCGCAGCTCGCTCTCGGCGGGCGATGTGGAGCTGAAGCAAACCGCAGGATTCTTCGACCGCTACAGCCGTCAGGCGCTGGGCGCAACCTTTGCCACGCGACAAAAAAAAGGCGACATGGCCTACACCGCAAGCGCGTCGGCGGGCGTGGGCAAAGGGAAATTTGCGCGACAAACGCTGGCCGTGCTCGACGGCAATCAGGGTGCCTACCTGCTGCAGGGCGGCGAGGGCGAGCGCAACATCGTGGTGCTGTCGGGCAGCGAGCGCGTGCTGGCCGATGGACGCCTGCTCGAGCGCGGCGCGGATGCCGACTACACCATCAGCTACGCAACAGCCGAAATTACCTTCATGCCGCGATTTATGGTAACGCGCAACCGGCGCATCGTGGTCGAATTTGAGTACAGCGAGCGCAGCTACGCACGCTACATTGCCAATGCCAGCAACGCTTTGAGGCTGGGACGAGGTGGCGCCTACCTCAACGTTTTTTACGAGGGCGATGCCAAAAGCCAGCCCATCGACGCCAGCCTTAGCGAGCTTGAAAGGCAGCAGATGGCTATGGCCGGAGCGCAGTACTGGCGGGCAATTGCGACAGCTGTTGACAGCGTGGAGTTCAACGCCAACGAGGTGCTATATCGCCGACGCGACACGCTGGTGAGCGGCATCACGCAGCGCATCTACGAGTACTCCGTGAACCCGCGCGAGGCTTGCTACCGCCTGCGTTTCGCGGAGGTAGGGCAGGGTAGCGGCAGCTACCGTTTGGCCAGCTCTGCCGCCAACGGTCGCGTGTACGAGTGGGTCGGTAGTGGACTCGGAGGCTACGAACCGCAGCAGCTTTTGGTTACGCCGAAGCAAAAAATGTTGCTCACCGCAGGCGCATTTTTTTCACCCGACACGCTCAGCAACATTGCCCTTGATGCCGCATTGTCGAGCAGCAGCGTTAACCTTTACGCCTCGCCAAGCGTAGCGCGCACGGGGCTTGCCGTGAATGCGCGGGGCGACAAGTCGTGGATGCTTAGCCGCCAAAACAAGCTCACGGCGGGCGCGTCGGCAATGCTTTTCGACAGCCATTTTGAAACGCCCGAACGCTTTGTGAGCGCCGAGTACGAGCGCGACTGGAACATGGAGGGTACCCTTGCCGGACGCAGCTTTGGCGAGTACGCGGGGAGGCTGGGCTACCGCCACGCCGACAAGCTACGGCTCAACGCATCGCTCGCCGCCATTAGCGCAGGCTCCACCGATGCAACGCTCAGCCCGCTCGACACCTCGTACCGCGCCATGCAGGGCGCACGAGCGCAGGCCGACTTTTGGCTACGCCACCGCGGGTTTGCAAGCGAGGCGAGCGCTAGCTTAGTGCGCACCGAGCAGCGCAACCGCAGCACCACTTTTGCGCGAGCCAAGGGCGAGGCTTCGCAGCGCGTAGGTCGGCTGCGGGTGGGGCTGCGCGGCGAGCTGGAGAGCAACCAAATTGCGGCAGCCGCCAACGTGCTATCCGCCGCCAGCGCTGCGTTTCACAGCGAGGAGCTGTTTGTGCGCAGCGACAGCACGCGGCACAGCTTTGAAGTTTTTGCCCGCAACCGCGCCGACTTTTTGCCCCGCAACGGCGAGCTGAAATCCTTTGCGCAGGCGCAAGACCTGGGGCTTAGCGGCGAGCTGCAAGGCCGCCTCGTGCGCAACAAGCTCACCGCAACCTACCGGCACGTTGGCTACGCCGACAGCTCACGTCGCGACCACGTGCTGCTGGGGCGCAACGAGCTGTCGGGACGCTTTGCGCAAGGCTTTGCCACCACCAACGCGATGTACGAGCTGGGCGCTGGCATCGAGCCGAAGCAAGATTTTATTTACGTGGACGTGGGGGTAGGGCAGGGCGTGTACGCATGGCGCGACTACAACGGCAACGGCGTGCGCGAGCTCAACGAGTTTGAGATAGCAGCCTTTCGCGACGAGGCCTCGTACATCCGCATCGCGCTCCCGTCGCGCGAGTACGTGCAGGCTTTCACGGGCAAGTTTGCGCTCTACCTCCACCTTGCGCCTGCCGCTATCATCGAGCAGCGGCGCGGGCTGGCGGGCTTCGTGTCGCGGCTGTCGAGCACGTTTTCGTACAGCAATGCGCACAAGAATTTGCGCAACAGCTTTGCCGCAAACGCCAACCCCTTCTTCGACGAGCCGCTCACCGACACCGCCGTGCTGAACCAAAGCTACGCCGCCGTGAGCACGCTGAGCTACCTCTCGGCAAGCGCCAAAACCAAGGTAGACCTTAGCTGGCAAGGTAACCGCACAAAAAACTTGCTGGTCAACGGAGCCGAAATCCGGCAAGGCAGCGCCCTCGGCATCAACGCCAACCAGCGCATTGGCGCGGCTTTGCGCCTCAACGCCGGTGCGATGCGCGAGCAGAAAATCTACCGCACGCAGTACGCCATGGCGGGCACCAGCTACGACGTGGAGGCCTACTCGCTGTCGGCAGGCGGCGAGCTGCAGCCCTTGATGCACCTGCGATTGAGCGCCACCTACAAGTTTTCGGACAAGGACAACCGCAGCGGCTCGGAGGATGCGCAGCTGCACGACGCAAGGCTGGAGGCGAGCTACAACTTCCCGCAGAAAGGCATGGCCTCCATCAACCTCGGCCTGATGTCCACCAAGCTCAACGGCAGCGCGGGCAGCGCCGTGGGCTACGAGCTGCTGCAGGGCTACGGCGCCGGCCGCAACCTGACCTGGGGTGCATCCCTGCGGCGCGTGCTGGGCGGCAGCATTGAGCTGAGCTTGCTCTACTCCGCCCGCCGATTGCCCGAAGGGCGCGTGGTGCATAGCGGGGGGGTGGAGCTGAGGATGGGGTTGTGAGGAATTGATGTGAGAACGGGGACAAAACATAAAAAGAGGCACTCCCGCAGGAACACCTCTTTTCTCATCTCCCAATCTCTCACT
>JAITOI010000019.1 GCA_031289995.1 Prevotellaceae bacterium
AATGCGGTTGGCGAGCGTGGAGTAGTACTCCATTGCGGGCACGGCCTTGTCGTTGGGATGGCCGCTGGGCTTAATGCCCACGCCCACCACGCCGCCCTCGCGACCGTTGAGCGTTTCGCGATGAGTGCCCAAGTAGTAGGCCCAGTTGTTGGTTCCCGAAAAAATGCTGCCGCCAAATTTGCCGTCCACCAGCACGCGGAGCGCGATGCCACGGTAGGTAAAAGTGTTGCTGAATCCGCCGGTGTAGGGGTGCACGCTTTCGCCCAGCTTCACGAGCTTGCCCTGCTCGGGATAGCCGTCTTTGTCGTACTTTATTTTGCCATTTTCGCGCCGGTAGGCGTAACCCATGATGATGCCGTAAGGCTCGCCCACCTGCTGGTAGATGTAGGCCGGTGCGCCGTGGTCGCCAGCATAGCCCATGCGGGCTTGTGCCACCACGAAGCTGGAAATTTTGTCGGTGATGTAGTCCACGCGGCTTAGGTTGTACGAGAAGTTGAGCGAGCTGCTCCACTCAAATCCTTGCAGCTTCAGGGGCGTGGCGGTGAGCAGCAGCTCCACGCCGCGGTTGCTGATTTTGCCGGCGTTGATGAGCACGCTGGAGTAGCCCGATGCGCCGGAGATTTGCGCGGTAACAATCTCGTCGCGCGTGGCGCGAACGTAGTAGGTGGCGTCCAAGCCAAGGCGGTTGCCGAAGAAGCGCAGGTCGAAGCCCGCCTCGTAGGTTTCCGAGGTGAGAGGTTTGAGGTTGAGGTTGGGGATGGTGGAGCCGCTGACGTGGCCCGAGGGGTTGCCGTTGAAGGCCTGGTCGTAGCTGTAGGTGAGGGCGAGGTTGTAGGGACCCACCGAACCGCCGGATTGTGCCCACGAGCCGCGCAGCTTGAGGAAGGTCATCCACGCGGGCAGCTGCACGGCGTTGCTCAGCACGAAACCTACGCCCAGCGAGGGGTAGAAGATGTTGTTGGGCGATGTTTTTCCTTTCAGCGAGAGCGCCGAAAACCAGTCGTTGCGCCCCGACGCGGTGATGAAAAGCATGTCGGCAAATTCCACTTCGGCCTGCCCAAACAGCGAGTTGATGTAGCTTTCGCTTCGGCTTTGGCCGCCGGAAGTGTTGGAGGTGTTGCCCATCACGCTGAAGTCGGGCATGATGAAGCGGTCGCCGTAAACGTTCATGTAGTACCCCCACTGCATCATGCTGTTCCATCCGGCAAAGGCGTGTATCGCCCATCGCTCGCCGATGCTGGACTTGAAGCCGAACAGCGCCTCGGCGTTGACCTCGCCGTTGAGGGTGGTGTTGGCGCTGATGTTGCCCGCCTGATTGTAGGCGGTGCCGGTTGGGGTAACCGATTCGTAGCGGCGAAACACCATGTCACCCCCCGCGCGCCCGCTCAGGTACAGGGCTTCGGTGATGTTGTAGCGCAGCTGAAGCGAGCCAATAACGCGGTCTTTGGCATCGCTCTGCGAGCGCTTGTTGGCCACAAAGTAGGGGTTGGCGAGCCACATGCCGAGCAGCGGAATTTCCATGCCGTTGGCGTCGTACCCCGGGGCGAGAGTTCGCACGTCCACGTTGGGCGGCAGCAGCCACACGGTGGAGTTGCCGTTGGCGATGACGTCGTTCACGTTTTGGCGGTTGCGCACGCGCTCGCGCACGTACATCGCCGTGGCTTGCAGCGAGACATTTTTGGTCAAATCCGACAGGAGATTTAGCGATAAATTGTTGCGCTGCATACCGGAGTTGGGGTAGAGGTCTTCGTTGCGCGTGTCGCCCACCGAAAGGCGGTACTGCGTTTTTTCGTTGCCCGCCGACACCGAGAGCGTGTTGTTGAGCGACCATGCGCCGCCGTAAAAGTTGTTGATGTTGTTTTGGCTAACGGCCGAGTATGGCCGCTCCACGCCGTCGAACTGCATCACGTTTGAGCCGTCGAGCCGCGCACCCCAGCTCACCAAACCCCACTCGAGCGCTTCGGCCGCCGAGGTAAATTTGTTGCCGGCGAAGCCTTGCCCGTACTCGTACTGCAGGTCGTCGGTGCGGAACACGGGACGGTCGAAGGTGTAGGACGACGTCCACTCCACCGCGACCTTACCCTTGCTGCCTTTTTTGGTGGTAATCACAATCACGCCGTTAGCCGCCCGCGAGCCGTAGAGGGCAGCAGCGGTGCCGCTTTTGAGGATGCTCATGCTTTCGATGTCGTCGCTGTTGATGGACGAGATGCCGTCGCCGCCATCCACGCCGCCCCACAGCCCAGCTTGCTCGTAGGTGGGGTTCATGATGGGGATGCCGTCCACGACGTAGAGCGGCTGGTTGCCGCCAAACGAGCCGTTGCCGCGAATGGTAACGCGGGTGGAGCCGCTGGCGCCGGTGGCCGGTTTCACCACGTTGACGCCGGCCACCTTGCCCACCAAGCCCTCGGTGAGGTTGGCCTCGCGCACGATGAAGGCGTCCTCCTTGAGCTCGGTGGCGGCGTAGGCCAGCGTCTTCTTGTCGCGCCGAATGCCGAGTGCGGTAACCACCACGTCGTCGAGGTTTTGCGCCAGCTCGGCAAGCTTTAGGTCAATGCGCGAGCGTCCGCCCACCGGCTCTTCGCGCGAGCTCATGCCCAGAAAGGCGAACACCAGCGTGGCGTTGCCCGATGGCACAACGATGCTGTACTCGCCCTGCGCGTTGGTCATCGCGCCCACGCTCGTGCCCTTCACGCTAACGCTAACGCCAGCCAGCGGAGCGCCCTGCGCATCGGCCACCCTACCTGCCACAGTAGTGCTAGCCTGCCCTGCCGCCGGCAATGCCAGCAGCAAGCAAGAGAAAAATAGTATGGAAAAACGGTGTAGCATGGATGAGAATTTCGTATTGAAAAATGAGCGGCAAAGGTAGGAAAAAAAACGGATGCGCGATGTGGCGATGTGCGATGTGCGATATGCGATGTGCGACAATGCCAGCGTCTATGCGCGATGTTGCTGCAAGTTCCGAAGGGACGTAATTTTCATAACCGCAGGCAAGCGAAGCGCAGCCTGCGGTTGGCACCCATCCGCGTCTTGCGCACGGGGTAGGGACGCGATTAATCGCGTCCCTACACATTCGTGGCACGCCCTTCACCCGTGCGCATGGCAGGACGCTTGACATGTTATCCATATCGCCGCCGTGAATAGCACCTCAAAAAAAGATTTAGCCCTGATGTTTCCATTCTGCAAATTCTGTAAAAAAAAAGATTACCTTTGCGCCCGCATTTAAACAAGAAAAATCATGAGCAAAGTGTACGAAACCTTCACGCTGAAAAACTACGCAGACGTCGCAGATGCGCGCTGATAGTGCCCGGTAAAAAGGAGGCCATTTTGGGTATCACCGCACTCAGTATGCTTGACCTTGCCGTTGACCCCATCAACGGCAAGATATTTGGAGCACATGGGGAAAAAATGATGTTTTCGGTGAAGTAAATTTGAAAATTGCCAACGTCTTCAATCTGTAAATTCTGAACATTCTGAACATTCTGAACATTCTGTAAAAACGAAAATTTGAAAATTGCCAACGTCTTCAATCTGTAAATTCTGAACATTCTGAACATTCTGTAAAAAAAAGATTACCTTTGCAGCCGCAATAAAAAAAATCATGAGCAAAGTATACGAAACTATCACGCTAAAAAATAACGATGACCTAACGTTATTCGCCCTCGGGCATATTGCCGAAAAGAGCATTCGTCAAATCGACATCAAGGTTTTGGTGGATACTGGAGCGCATTCGGCACTAATACTTCCGAAGGAAGTTTGTGCACAACTTGGACTGCGGACAACTGGAACGGAAGATATTACCGTTGCTGGTGGTGCAGAGCTGCAATGCAGTATTGTTAGCTCCATAGAGCTATGGTGGCGCAAGCGTAATATTGTCGTTTCTGCGCTGGTATTGCCTGGCGAAAAGGAGGCTATTTTGGGCATTACTGCACTCGAACAGCTTGACCTGGCTGTTGACCCAGTTAATGGTATTTTATTTGGAGTGCATGGAGAAAAAAAGTTGCTCTCGGTGAAGTAAATTTGAAGATTTGAAGATTTGAAAATTTGAAAATTGCCAACGTCTTCAATCTGTAAATTCTGAACATTCTGAACATTCTGTAAACATGAAAACTCAAAAATTGCCAACGTCTTAAATCTGTAAATTCTGAAAATTCTGAAAATTCTGTAAACATGAAACACACATTCTATGCAGCCCTTGCAGCCTATGCAGCCATTGCCCTCGCGAGCTGCACTGGAGGAACCAGCGAACCTGATTTCCTCACCGTCAACGGCCCCCGATTTGTAGATGCGCAGCAGCGCACCGTCATCCTCAACGGCGTGAACCACGTGGTGAAAGA
>JAITOI010000114.1 GCA_031289995.1 Prevotellaceae bacterium
AAAAAATGAATCAGGAAGACCTCTTCAAAAAGCTGATTGCGCACTGCAAGGAGTACGGATACATCTTTCCGTCCAGCGAAATCTACGATGGGCTTAGCGCCGTGTACGATTACGGGCAGCTCGGCTCGGAGCTTAAAAACAACATCAAGCGCTACTGGTGGGACGCCATGGTGCGCCTCAACGAAAACATTGTGGGCATCGACGCCGCCATCTTCATGCACCCGCGCACATGGGAGGCGTCGGGGCACGTGGGCGCGTTCAACGACCCGCTCATCGACAACCGCGACAGCAAAAAGCGCTACCGCGCCGACGTGCTCTTGGAGGAGCACCTCGCGAAGCTCGAAGAGAAGGTGGAAAAAGAGGTGGAGAAGGGGCGCAAAAAGTTTGGCGAGAATTTCGACGAAACGCAGTTTCGTGCCACCAACCCCAACGTGCAGCGCAACCTCGTCAAGGCTGATGAGGTGAGGAAACGCATGGTGGACGCGCTCACCAAAAGCGACCTCGAAGCCTTGCGCCAGCTCATACTCGACTGCGAAATTGTGTGCCCCGTTTCCGGCTCGCGTAGCTGGACGGAGGTGCGACAGTTCAACCTGATGTTCGAAACCAAACTCGGCTCGGTGAGCGACGAGGCGAACACCATCTACCTGCGGCCCGAAACGGCGCAGGGTATTTTCGTCAACTTCCTCAACGTGCAAAAGACGGGCAGGATGAAGGTGCCGTTTGGCATTGCGCAAATCGGCAAGGCGTTTCGCAACGAAATTGTGGCGCGACAGTTCATCTTCCGTATGCGCGAATTTGAGCAGATGGAGATGCAATATTTTGTTCGTCCGGGCGAGGAGCTGAAATGGTTTGAGCAGTGGAAGGCCGCACGCCTGCGCTGGCACCTGGCGCTGGGAATGGGCGCCGAAAACTACCGCTTTCACCCGCACGACAAGCTGGCGCACTACGCCAACGCCGCCTGCGACATTGAGTTTCAGTTCCCGTTTGGCTTCAAGGAGCTCGAAGGCATCCATTCGCGCACAGACTTTGACTTGGGCAACCACGCCAAATTTTCGGGCAAAAAAATTCAGTACTTCGACCCCGAAACCAGCGAAAGCTACACGCCCTACGTGATTGAAACTTCCATCGGCGTTGACCGCACGGTGCTGGCGGTGCTCTCGCATTCGTACGCCGAAGAGAAGGTTCAGAAGGACGGAGAGGAGGGCGGAGAGCGAGTGGTGCTGCGGCTTCCCGCGGCGCTGGCGCCTACCAAGCTGGCGATTTTACCGCTGGTAAAAAAGGACGGATTGCCCGACAAAGCGCGCGAAATATTGGCCACACTCAAGTACGACTTCAGCGTTCAGTACGACGAAAAGGATAGCATCGGCAAGCGCTACCGCCGCCAAGATGCGATTGGCACGCCGTTCTGCGTAACCGTTGACCACCAAAGCTTGGACGACGATACCGTTACCATTCGCCACCGCGACACGATGGAGCAGGAGCGCGTCAGCATTGCTTCGCTGCACGGAATAATGGACGAAAAGGTGAGCATGCGAACGCTGCTGAAGCAGCTGTAAATTTCAAGAAAAAAAGCACGTGGTTTCAATCAGCAATCTCAACGTATCCTTCAACGGCACCTCGCTCTTCGACGGCGTTACCTTTATGGTCAACGAGCGCGACCGCATTGGGCTGGTGGGCAAAAATGGAGCAGGCAAATCGACCCTGCTCAAAATCATCAAGGGCGTGCAGGAGCCTACCAGCGGGCAAGTCGCCCTGCCCGACAACATTGAAGTGGGCTACCTGCCGCAGATAATGAAGGTGAGCGACGGGCGCACTGTGCTCGACGAAACCCTCCGCGCATTCGAGCACCTGCAGCTGCTGGAGCAACGGCTGGAGCGCATTCAGCGCGAGCTCGCCGAGCGCACCGACTACGAAAGCGACAGCTACTCCAACCTCATCGTGAAGCTCACCGATGCCACCGACCGCTACCACCTGCTGGGCGGCGACAACCGCGAGGGCGAAGCCGAAAAAGCCTTGCTGGGATTGGGTTTCAGGCGAAGCGACTTTGCGCGCTCCACCGGCGAATTTAGCGGCGGATGGCGTATGCGCATCGAGCTGGCAAAGATTTTGCTTCAGCGCCCCGACCTGATTTTGCTCGACGAACCTACGAACCACCTCGACATTGAGAGCATTCAGTGGCTCGAAGACTACCTCAAAACCTACCCGGGCGCAGTCATCCTCATCTCGCACGACCGCGCCTTTCTCGACGCCGTAACCAACCGCACCATCGAGCTGCTGCTGGGCAAGGCGTACGACTACAACGTGCCCTACTCCAAGTACGTGGTGCTGCGCCGCGAAAGGCGCGAGCAGCAGCTGGCAGCCTACCGCAACCAGCAAAAAACAATCGAAAAAACCGAGGAATTTATCGAGCGCTTTCGCTACAAGGCAACCAAGTCGAACCAGGTACAGAGCCGCATTAAGCAGCTCGAAAAAATTGAGCGCATCGAAATAGATGATGAGGACACGGCCTCGCTCAACATCAAATTTCCGCCCGCTCCACGCTCCGGAAACGTGGTGTACGTTGGCAAAGAGGTGAGCAAACAGTTTGACGAAAAGCTCATCTTCGCCCAGGCCAACATCAGCATCGAGCGCGGCGAGCGCCTGGCGTTTGTGGGGCGCAACGGCGAAGGCAAAACCACCATGAGCCGCATCATTGTTGGGCAGCTGCCGTGCAGCAGCGGCGAAAGCGCGGTGGGGCACAACGTCAACATTGGCTACTACGCGCAAAACCAGGACGACCTGATGGACGGCGATTTCACCGTGTACGACACGCTTGAGCGCGTTGCCACAGGCGAGGTGCGCACAAAGCTTCGCGACATTCTCGGCGCGTTTCTTTTTCGCGGCGAAGACATCGATAAAAAAGTGCGCGTGCTGAGCGGCGGCGAGCGCTCGCGCCTTGCCATGGCGCGGCTTATGCTTGAGCCGTACAACCTCCTCGTGCTCGACGAACCCACCAACCACATGGACATGCGCTCGAAAGATATTCTCAAAAACGCGCTGCTGAAGTACGATGGCACGCTGCTTGTGGTGTCGCACGACCGCGAATTTCTCGATGGTTTGGTGGATAAAATTTATGAGTTCACCGACGGCAAAGTACGCGAGCATTTAGGCGGTATTTGGGAGTTCTTGCGCCGCAAAAAGATGGAGTCGATGCGCGAGCTGGAGGCGGCTAACAGCAAGCCTTTGCCTGCCATCAACGCGCCTGCGCAGGCAAGTAAATTTGCCGAAAAAGCTAAGGAAAAAGCTAAGGAAAAAGTTGCCGAAAAACCGTCGCAAAGCGAGGCCGCAAAAGCCTCCCAGCTATCGTATGCCGAGAAGAAAGAGCAGGACAAGCAGCGTCGCAAAGTGGAGAAGCAGCGCGAAGAATTGGAGAAACAAATTGAAGCCTGCGACGCCGAAATATCCTCCATGGACGCCGCCCTAAGCGACACTCCAAGCCTTGCCACGCCTGAGTTTTTCGAGCAGTACAACGCCGTAAAAAAACGGCAGGAAGAGCTGATGTGGACGTGGGGAAATTTGATTTGAAATCGCTGCCTGCCTCACCTCATGTTGCACAAAAAACCTCCCTCGCATTACAGCGAGGGAGGTTTTTTTTCGCGCCATTTTCAGCGCCGCTACTACGCTTGCGGTGCTTCTTCGGCAGGCTCAACAATCGGTTCTGCTTCGGCAACCGGCTCTGCAATCGGTTCGACTTCTGCAACCGGCTCAGCAACCGGTTCTGCTTCGGCAACCGGCTCTGCAATTGGTTCTACAACCGGCTCTGCAATCGCCACAGCTTGTTCGGCAGAAGGTTCATCCAGCTCGTTGCGAAGGGCAAGAAGCCCTTCAAGGTCGCCAAGGGTGGACTTTTCGAGCGAGGCGCTCACCTTCTGCATCCCTTGCTGCGCAATTTCGGTCTCCTCCTTGCGGATGGCCTCATCGCTGTCGCGTCGCGCGTCCTCAAAGGTGCGGCTGTGCGAAAGCAGTATGCGCTTCGAGGTTTTGTTGAACTCCAGCACCTTGAAGGGCAACCTCTCGTCCACCTTGGCGGGCAAGCCGTTTTCCTTCGCGAGATGCTTGGGCGTTACGAAGCCTTCGACGCCGTACTGTAGCGCCACACGTGCACCCTTGTCCATGATCTCAACAATGGTACCCTCGTGGATGCTGTCGATGGTGAAGATGGATTCAAACACGTCCCAGGGATTCTCCTCAACCTGCTTGTGGCCGAGGCTCAGCCTGCGGTTGGCCTTGTCGATGTCGATCACCACAACTTCGAGCATTGCGCCAATTTGCGTAAACTCGTTGGGGTGCTTGATGCGCTTGGTCCAGCTCAAATCGCTGATGTGCACAAGGCCATCGACGCCCTCCTCAATCTCAACAAATACGCCGAAATTGGTGAAGTTGCGCACCCTTGCTTGGTGGTGCGAGCCGGCGGGATACTTGTACTCGATATTCTCCCAGGGGTCAGGTTTGAGCTGCTTGATGCCCAGCGACATTTTGCGCTCATCCTTGTCGAGAGTAAGGATGACGGCATCCACCTCGTCGCCCACTCTGAGGAAGTCCTGTGCGCTACGCAGGTGCTGCGACCACGACATTTCGGACACGTGAATCAAGCCCTCTACGCCCGGCGCAATTTCTACAAACGCGCCGTAGTCGGCCATGACCACCACCTTGCCGTGCAGCTTGTCGCCCACCTTGAGGTTGGAGTCGAGCGAGTCCCAGGGATGCGGGGTGAGCTGCTTCAGGCCAAGCGCGATGCGCTTTTTGGTTTCGTCGTAGTCGAGGATAACCACGTTGAGCTTTTGGTCGAGCTGCACCACCTCTTCGGGATGCGACACGCGACCCCAGCTCAGGTCGGTGATGTGGATGAGGCCATCGACGCCGCCAAGGTCAATGAACACGCCGTACGAGGTGATGTTCTTGACGGTGCCTTCGAGCACCTGTCCCTTCTCGAGCTTGGCGATGATGGCGGCCTTTTGCTCCTCGAGTTCGGCCTCGATGAGCACCTTGTGCGACACTACCACGTTGCGAAATTCGGGGTTGATTTTAACGACCTTGAACTCCATATTTTTGCCCACAAACATGTCGTAATCGCGAATGGGCTTCACGTCAATCTGCGAGCCGGGCAGGAAGGCCTCGATGCCAAACACGTCAACAATCATACCACCTTTGGTGCGACACTTGATGTAGCCCTTGATGATTTCGTTGTTGTTGAGCGCCTCGTTCACCCTGTCCCACGAACGCAGCATTCGCGCCTGCTTGTGCGACAGCAGCAGCTGGCCTTTTTTGTCCTCAGTGCTCTCCACGTACACTTCGATGGTGTCGCCCACCGTGATGTCGGGGTTGTAGCGAAATTCGTTGATGTTGATAACGCCTTCGCTCTTGTAGCCAATGTTCACCACCGCCTCGCGCTTGTTGAGCGCAAGGATTGTACCATCGATAATTTCGCCGGTACCCACCTTCGAAAGAGTATCGGTGTATTTTTTTGTAATGGCAGATTTGTCGGCGTCGTACAAATCTTTTTCGTTCTCAAAAGAGTCCCAATCAAAGGTGTTGGGGTCGGCGGAGGCGTTGACCTCAACCGCGCTGGGACGTATGTCCACAGCCTCATCCAAAAAATCCTGTGCCGATTCCTTTTCGGCTTCTACAAGAAGCTGTTCGGCCTCCTGCGTGTCTTCGTCGCGTTTTTCTTTCATCGCTCAAAGGGTTTAAAATGTTAGACAATATGTTCTCCAATCCCCGCAAAAACGGGGGTGCAAAGGTAGGAAAAATATTTTGGTTTGTGTGCAAAATGTGGAGATTTTTTTTGGAGAGGCAATATAATTCCATGTTTCCCATTGCAGATTTCAAATCGCAAGGCTCATAAAAATGCTGCGCGACAATTGCTGTAAACTGTTTTTTTAATACCTTTGCGCCGCAAATAAAAATCAAATTCATAAACATTATTCTCGTATGAAAAAACAACTTTTCAATCTCGCAATGGCTGTGGCAGCCACGCTTACGGTGGCTGCGTGTGGCTCCAACGTTACGGTTGTGAACCACGGCATAGTATCAAAAATTGGCCGCCTGTCGGTGAATGGCACCGCGCTGGTCAACGAAAATGGCGACACGGTGGTGCTGCAAGGCGTGAGCTTCGGATGGCACAACTGGTGGCCGCAGTACTACAACAAGACCACCGTGGCCTGGCTAACCTCCGACTGGAAGGCGCAGGCATTGCGCGTGGCTATTGGCGTTGAGCCTACCGGCGGCTACATCGAGAACCCGCTGTTCGCGCTCAAGTGCGCCACCGATGTCATCGACGCCTGCATCGAAAACGACCTCTACGTCTACGTTGACTGGCACGCGCACGGCGTGCACCGCAGGGAGGCGAAAGATTTTTTCACCACCATCCTCAACAAGTACAAGGGCGTGCCCAACATCATCTACGAAATTTTCAACGAGCCTGACTACCTCACGTGGGACGAGGTGAAGGAGTACTCCGAAGAGCTGATTCGCCACATCCGCGCCACCGACCCAAGCGCCATCATCGTTGTCGGCAACCCGCACTGGGACCAAGATTTGCACGTTGTGGCCGACAACCCAATTCTTGGACAAACCAACATCATGTACGCGCTGCACTTCTACGCCGCCACGCACAAGGAGGAGCTGCGCAGCCGCTGCGAATACGCGCTCAGCAAGGGCATACCCATCATCGTGTCGGAGTGCGCCAGCATGGAGTCGAGCGGCAACGGCGACATCGACGAGGCCTCGTGGCAGCAGTGGACGGAGTGGATGGACAAGCACAAGCTGAGCCGCATGTTTTGGTCGCTGGCGAACAAAGACGAGACCTGCTCGATGATTAAAGCAGGCGTTGAGGAGGTGAGCGGCTGGCGCGAAGTAGACCTCAAAAACTGGGGCGTTGCCGCAAGGAATACGCTACGCGCAGCGAAGTAGCACACCTCTTATCCTACCCTCTGAAATTTGAAAATTGAAATCATGAAAAAAATTATTGCCTGTCTGATTCCCTTGCTGGGCGTGGCCTGCGTGCCGCACGAAGACCTCTCGCCGGTGGTGGTTCAGTCGTTCGACAACGTGTGGAAATTTAGCGCGGGCAAAGGCACCGACAGCCTCTGGCGGGCTACGGCCTACAACGACGACGCGTGGTACGCGGTAACCACCGACAAGCTGCTCACCGAGCAGGGCGTGTCGCTCATCGACGGCCACGGCTGGTATCGCAAGCACGTTACGCTGTCCGATTCGCTGCGCAAAGCCTTGCCCGGCAAAGGCGGCGTGATGATGCATCTGGGACGATTGGGCGCGGTGGACGAGGTGTTCGTCAACGGCCAGCTGGTGGGCAAAACCGGTGAATTTCCCGGCAACTACAGCGGCAATACCGACGGCGAGCGCTCCTACTTTGTGCCCGCTTCCGCGCTTCGCGCCGAGGGCGACAACCTGATTGCAGTAAAGTTTTTCGACGGCTGGTGGATTGGCGGATTCTACGCCGGCGCTCGCCTCCGCATGGTAACCGCCGAAACCGGCGACAAGCTTAAGCTGCGCGTGGTTGTGCCCGATTCGGACTACGTCTTTGTCGGCACAAAGGAAATTGCGTTCGACATCCACCTCAAAAACGACAACGCATGGAACGTGGGCGGGCAGCTGGTGGTGAGCGTTAGCACCGACGACTACCGCCACATCTCGACCGACACATTCACCATGTACGCCGCGCCCAGCTTCGAGTTCGTGCTGCCCTACAAGCATCGCGAGGTGCAGCCCGGCTTCTACCGCTACACGGTGCAGGTGCTGCGCAACGGGCAAATGCTGATGGATAAAAAGCTCACGCTTGGCTTCGACCCCGAAAAAATTATTGCGCCAGCTGACGCAAAGCCTGACCTGCGCTCGTTTTGGGACCTTGGCCTCGCCGAGCTCGCCAAGGTGAAGCCCGACTACACGCTCACGGAGCAGCCGCAGTACAGCAACGACAGCTACACGGTGTACCTCGTCACCATGCGCTCGCTGGGCGACGAGCTCATTCGCGGCTACTACGCGCAGCCCAAAAAAGAGGGCAAGCACCCCGTCATCGTAGAGTACATGGGCTACGGCTCGAAGCCCTACCCGCCCAGCGTCTACTACGACGGCTACGCGCGCTACGTGCATTCCGTGCGCGGGCAAGGCCTCAACGAGCCAACCAACCGCTTTGGCAAGTGGATAACCCACGGCCTCGACAGCAAGGAAACCTACTACTACCGCGGCGCATTCCTCGACGTGGTGCGGGCTATCGACTTTGTGTGCAGCCGCCCCGAAATTGACAACACGCGCATTGGCGTACGCGGCGGAAGTCAGGGCGGAGCGTTTTCGTTTGTGGCGGCGGCGCTCGACAAGCGTGTCGCAGCCTGCGTTCCGCGCAACCCCTTCCTGTGCGACTATCGCGGCTACTTCAGCATCGCGCCCTGGCCGCGCAGCGAATTTGAGGAGTACCTGCGGCGCTTTCATCCCGACAGCCACGACTACCGCTGGACGAAAATTTACGACGTGCTCTCGTACTTCGATGTCAAAAATTTGTCGCCATGGATTACCTGCCCGGTGTACATGGGCATTGGCGTGCAGGATGAAATATGCCCGCCGCGCACCAACTTTGCGGGCTACAACGCCCTGCGCTCAGCCAAGCAGTGGCACGCCGATGCCGAGTTTGCGCACAGCACCAGCAACTGGTTTTGGGATGCGATGATGGGGTGGTTTGGGGAGAGGTTGACGCCGGGCAAGTGAGCGCTTGTCCACGAATTATCCACGAGCTTTTGTCCACGAAGATTTGTCCACGAATTACACGAATTAACACGAATTTTTTCTTTCTCCTTCGTGTTAATTCGTGTAATTCGTGGACAATCTTCATGTCACTTCGTGGCCAATCTTCGCATCACTTCGTGGCCAAAAAATGTTTCGCCAAGCTAAGCAAAATGTAGAGCAAAATGATGGGTGCAAAGGCGGTGAGCAGCGGCCATTGCAGCAGCACAACACCCGCTGCAAGTCCCGCCGACATTAGCACGAACGCAATTTGCCAAGCGTACTTGCGGGGCGAAAAGTTTTTCATCTTGAGCGAAAACATGGGCAGCTCGCAGATGAGCAGGTAGGCGAAAACGAGCACCGGCGCCAGCAGCAGCCAAGGGTTGAAATGATATTCGGCGCAGAGCAGCGTGAGCGAGCCAAAGAAGAGCGCGTTGGCAGGCACCGGCAGGCCTATGAACGACGTGGTTTGCCGGTCGTCCACGTTGAACTTTGCGAGCCGCAAGGCCGAAAAAATG